>NZ_JBSGZO010000567.1:0-5018 GCF_053611045.1 Streptomyces sp. NPDC054841
TACGCCCAGTATGAGGACGACCCTCCGCCTTGCGATGCACCGCATCTGACGCCGCGCGCTGATCCACCGGGGATTACGGGACAGCCCTTAGGCCGGAACCAGGCCCTGTCCGGGCAGCGATCTTGGGAGTGAGCCCAACCGGACCAGGCCGGTGGGCCGGAGTGTTCGGCGGACGGGCCAGAGGGTTGTGACGGACGGGCCGGAGAGTTCGGCGGGCGGGGTGCGCGGGGCAGGCGCGGACGCCGCCCCGCGCCGCCGGTCAGAGCTCGGGACGGGACTCGGCGGCCACCAGCGCCCAGATGATGAACACGGAGATGGCCATCGAGAAGATCGCCCACACCGGCTGGTAGGGCAGGAAGAGGAACTGGACGACGATGTTCAGCGACGCCAGGAAGACACCTGCGTACCGGGACCACTGCATGTTCTTGAGGATCCCCAGGCCGGTGACGGCGACGATGATGCCGAGGATCAGATGGACCCAGCCCCATGCGGTGAGGTCCCAGGCGAACACGTAGCCCGCGATCCGCGTGTAGACCTCGTCCCGGGCGATGCCGGCGATTCCCTCGAAGATGCTGATCACGCCGGTGACCATCATCAGGACGCCGGCGAAGAGCACACCGCCCGCCGCCCAGTCGCCGTTGCTGGTTGGGCTGCCGCGGGGTGCTGTCGGTGCTGTGTTCTGGCTCATGGCACCAGCATGGTTTGAATGGTGCAAATGGGATATTTCAATTGAGCCGTTCGAGGTACGTCCGCAGCGCCGCGTCGAATGCGTCCGGCCGCTCCAGATTCGGCATGTGGGCCGCGCCCTCGATGACGCACAGCGTCGAGTCCGGGATCGCCGCGTGCATCGCCTCGGCGTCCGCGACCGGGGTGTACGCGTCGTCGCGGCCCACGACCACCAGCGCCGGGACCGTCACCTCGGTGAGCAGCTCGCGGTAGTCGGGGCGCTCGGCCCTGCCGCGCAGCGCGGCCGCCGCGCCCTCCGGCGGGGCGCCGAGCATCATGCGGTGGACCGTCGCGGAGGCCTCGGTGTTGTACGGGGCGACCATCTTGTCCCGTACCTCGTCCGCGTACCCGCGCATCCCCTCGGCGAGCAGCCGGTCCGCCATGGCGTTGCGTTGTGCCCTGCCCTCGGCGGTCTCGGCGGCCGGGAAGGTGTCGGCGAGCACGAGCCCGGTGATGCGTTCGGGGAAGAGGCGGTAGCACTCCATCGCGATCTGGCCGCCCATCGAGAGGCCGCCGAGGACGAAGCGGTGGACGCCGAGGTGGTCGAGGAGGGCGGCCAGGTCGGTGGCGAAATCGGAGAGCAGCGTGACGCCCGGGACCACGGACGAGGCGCCGTAGCCGCGCAGATCGGGGGCGATGACCCGGTGCGTGGCGGAGAAGGACACGAGCTGCGGGGCCCACATCGTGCGGTCGAAGGGGTGGCCGTGGACGAGGACCAGGGCGGGGCCGGTTGCCGCGTCCTGGTTGCCGGTGTCCCCGTAGCCGGTGTCGTCGTTGCCGGTGTCCCCGTAGCTGGTGTCCCCGTGGCCGGTGTCCTCGTAGCCGGTCGTCAGGACCCGGTCTCCGGTGTCGATGAGTGTGGAGGGCATGTTCTTGAGGCTAGGTGCGTCAATTCCTCGGTGCAATAAGATCTTTGCTCTCGGTGCAATGTCGAGGGATGCGCGGTGGACGAGCAGGGGGACGGGTGGCGGAGGACTTCAGGCGGCTCGCCGACGAGATCGCGGAGCACATCGCGGAGGGGCGGCTGCGTCCCGGCGACCGGCTGCCGCCACAGCGGATGTACGCCCGTCGGCGCCGGATCGCGCCCTCGACGGCGATCCGGGTGTACGGCGAACTGGTGCGGCGCGGCCTGGTCGTGGGGGAGGTGGGGCGCGGGACGTTCGTACGGGCGGCGCCCCCGCTGCCCGGATCCGCGCTCACCGAGGCGACCGGCGGTGCCCCGGTCAACCTGGAGTTCAACTACCCGGTCGTGGCCGGGCAGTCGGAGCTGATGGCGCGGGAGCTCGCGGCCCTGGCCCGCCCGGACATGCTGGGCGAGGCGACCCGGCCGACCGGTCCGGAAGGCACGCCCGGTGCACGGCGCGCCGCGGCCGCCGTGCTCGCCAGGAACGGCTGGTCCCCCGACCCCGGCCGGCTCCTCTTCGCGGGCAACGGGCGCCAGGCCATCGCGGGCGCGATCTCCTCGCTGGTACCGCCCGGTGGCCGGCTCGGCGTCGAGTCGTTGACGTATCCGCTGGTCAAGACGGTCGCGGAGCGGCTGGGCGTCAGCCTTGTCCCGATCGCCCTGGACGAGGAGGGGCTACGGCCGGACGCGCTGGCCGCGGCCCACCGCACGGCGCCTCTCGCCGCCGTGTACGTACAGCCGACCCTGCACAATCCGCTGGCCGTGACGGCGGGCGAGGCACGGCGGGCCCATCTGGCGGCGGTGCTCGACGAGTTGGGGCTCACCGCGATCGAGGACACCACCTGGGCGTTCCTCGCGCCCGATGCCCCGGCGCCGCTCGCCGCGCACGCCCCCGAGCGGACGCTGCTGGTGGACAGCCTCTCCAAGAGGCTCGCGCCCGGGCTGACCGTGGGCTACCTCGTCCCGCCCGCCGCACACCGGGAGGCGGTGGCGCAGGCCCTGCGCTCCGGGGCGTGGACCGCGGCCGGGTTCAGCCTGGCGGCGGCGGTGCGATGGAGCGAAGGTGGTGTCGTACGGGCGGTGGTCGAGGCCAAGCGGGCCGACGCGGCGGCGCGGCACCGGCTGGTACGGGAGGTGCTGGGCGGCTTCGACATCAGCACCGACCCGCGTGCGTACTACTGCTGGTGGCGGCTGCCCACGCCCTGGCGGGCGGAGACGTTCGTCGCCGCGGCGGCGGAGGCGGGGGTCGCGGTGACGCCCGGTTCCGCGTTCGCGGTCGGCGCGCACACGGCACCGGACGCGATCAGAGTCGGCCTGGCGTCGCCGCCGGAGGAGGTGCTGGCGCGGGCGCTGAGCCGACTGGCCGCCGTTGCTTCGGGCACGGCGAGCGGCTGTCGGCGCTGACGCTGAGCGTTATCGCCCCCGGTCCCGGACAGGGCCTGGCTCGCGCTGCCAGGGATGATCTCCGAGACCGGCGCGATCGCGGTGCGCCCGCCGCTCAGGACCCCTGCCGCCTGATCCACTTGCCGCGTGCGCCGCGCGGGTGTCCGCTGGTGGATGGAGAAGTGCCGGATAAGTGGATGGAGCGGAAGGAGCTCTGCCATGGCTGCACACGCGGCGGTGCCGGCGCGGCACCAGAGTGCCCTCGGCGTCGCGGTCCCCGCCGTAGTCGGCGTCCTCTACGGCCTCTACACATCCTTCATGGCCCGTATGTCCGGAGAGTCGGCCGGCGCACAGTTCGCGATCGGGCTCATCTCCTGTCTGGTGCTGGCAGGGCTCTGCTACGCCCTCGGCCGCTACCAGCACCGCCTGCCGCGAGAGCTGCGCGCGGCGGCGTACGCGGTCCTGGTCGGCACCGCCGTCGGCTATCTGAACAGCCTGTCCGGCGACAGCATCCTCAACGCGATCGTGCTGTCCGTGATCATCGCGGCGGCGACGTTCTGCGTGATGTTCTACACCTTCTACGTGCACGAGGAGTGACCCCTGCCCCTACGGGGTTCCGCGCCTCGCCGACCGGGCCCGGACAGGGCCGCCTGGCACGACGAGCGGCGGACGAAGCCGGTCGCGTTCGTGAGCCACAGGACGGGCGGCGGAGCGACGGGAGACGGAGGGACGGGCGGCGGTCTGTGGTGCACGGGGGTGACCACGGGCCGCCGCTGTGTTCTCCTCGTGGATCAGAGCTGCTGACCTTCCCCTGTTGACCTTCCCCGCGGGGGAAGCCCCAGCATCGGCGGGGCCGGGCGAGGCGCCCGGTACGAGGAAGAAAGCGGGGGACCGGAGATGAGCGGCCTGTTGACGATCGGAGCGTTCGCACGGGCCTCGCGGCTGTCCGCGAAGACCCTGCGGCGCTACGACGAACTCGGCCTGCTGCCGCCGGCCCGCGTCGATCCCTTCACGGGCTACCGCTACTACGACCAGGCGCAGCTGGAGCGCGCCCGGCTGGTGGCGTGGCTGCGGCGCATCGGTATGCCGCTCGCCCGTATCCGGTCCGTCTGCGAGCTGTACGCAACGGACGCGGACGCGGCGGCCCGGGACATCCGCGCCTACTGGGCGCGGGTGGAGGCCGAGACCGCGGCGCGGCGCGACCTCGCGGCCTTCCTCATCGACCGGCTGTCCACCGCGGCAGCCAGGAAGGACCCCACCATGTCCCAGCTCACCGCCCCTCTCGGCATCCGCTACGCGGCCCTCTCCGACCGTGGCCTGGTCCGCGACACCAACCAGGACTCCGTCTACGCGGGCCCGCGCCTGCTGGCCGTCGCCGACGGATACGGCGGCGGGGGCGCACGGGCCGGCAGCGCGGCGATCGACGCGCTCCGTCCGCTGGAGAGCGTGTCCGTCGAATCCGGCGAACTGCTCAACCTCCTGGCCGACGCGGTCCAGCTCGCCAACCGCGCGGTCCAGGACCTCCCGGACTCCGGCACCACGCTCACCGCCCTGCTGTGGACCGGCTCCCAGCTCGGCCTGGTCCACATCGGCGACACCCGCGCCTATCTGCTGCGCGGCGGGCAGCTGTTCCGGATCACCCACGACCACACGGTCGTCCAGTCGATGATCGACGCCGGCAGCCTCACCGAGGACGAGGCCCGATCCCACCCCCAACGGGCTCTGCTCCTCAAAGCCCTCGGCGGTGCGCCGTCTCCCGCGACCCCCGACCTGCAACTCCACGACGCGCATGCCGGGGACCGCTACGTCCTCTGCTCCGACGGCCTCTTCACGGTCGTCCCGGAAGCGGACCTGCGCCGTGTGTCGGCGACGGTCTCCGACCCCGACGAGGCGGCACGGGCGCTGATCGCGCTGGCCAACGAGGCGGGCGGACCGGACAACGTGGGGTGCGTGGTGGCGGACGTGGTGGAGCTGTGAGCTGAGCCGGCGTGCGTCAGGGCCCGGC
>NZ_JBSGZO010000568.1:0-5005 GCF_053611045.1 Streptomyces sp. NPDC054841
GAGTTGTGGACGACTCCGCGGTGCTCGCCGCGCTCATAGGTGCCCCACACCAGGTGCACTCCGAGCTCAGGGGCCCTCTCGCGCAGCGGCTCGCACAGCGTGCCGGGCACGTCGTCGACGAGGTCCCACAGTTCCTCGGCCGTCAGGGCCGGTGTGAAACCGGTGGTCACGCTCTCGGGCAGCACCACCAGTTCGGCCCCGGTGGACTCCACTCAGCGCGTCACCCAGTGGGCCGCGCGGGCCGTGTTGTCCTTCACGGCAGCCCGCGTCAGCGGGCCCGGGCGCGGGGCGACCTGGATCGCCGCCGCGGTGAACGCTCTCATGCGCCTTCCGCCTTGTGCGGTTCTTGCGGCGCATCCGCCGGGCCCGTCACAGGAACCGGACGAGGATGCCGCCGACGCTCGCTGCGAGCAGGGCCACGACCGCGCCGAACACCGCGCCCTTGGCGAAGTCCCCGCCGCCCCGGGACGGGCCGGCCGAAGCCGCTGTGGGCCGGGTGTAGACACCGGGAACCGCGGCCTGCGGTACGGATCCCGCGACAGCCGGCACCGCGGCCGGGGTCCCGGCAGGCGGCGCCTCGTCGTTGAGCACCCTGTCCACGGTCTTGAAGAACTCACCCGCGGTCTTCTTCGCGACGCCGGTGAGCACCCGCTGACCGACGCCGCCGATCATGCCGCCGACGACCGCGTCCGCGTCGTACTCCAGCAGGGTGCGTCCGTCGCCGAGGTCCTGGAGCGTGACCTTGGCCTCGGCGCTGACGGTGCCCGGCCCTCCGGCACCGGAGGCCTTGAGCGTGAACGCACCGGGCTTCTGCTGGTCCGTCAGCTGCACATCGCCCAGGTAGGTGCCCTTGATCGAGGCGACCCCCATGGTCACGGTCATCCTGTAGGCATCCGGGCCGGTCTCCTCGAGCTTCTCGCAGCCAGGAATGGTGCGGGTGAGCACGGCCGGGTCGTTGAGGGCGTCCCAGACCTTGTCGATGGCCGCATTGAGTGTGGCGTTTCCACTGACCTTCATGGTTGGGAGTGCTCCTTGTCGCTCTCGCTGTGCGTGTGCTCGCCGCGGCGCAGCGCCGGGATCTCCCCGGCGGCGAAGCGTTGGCGCAGGTGGAACAGTTCGGACGGCTGGATGGGCATCCGCGTGATCGCGAAGCCCTCGGCGTCCTCGATCGCGGAGGCGATGACGGCCGCCGTGGGGATCACCCCGGCCTCCCCGGCGCCCTTGAGGCCCAGGGGGTTCAGTGGGGACGGCGTCTCCAGGTGGTCGATCTCGACCTTGGGGACCTCGCTCGCGTACGGCATGAGGAAGTCCATGAAAGACGCGTTGAGCAACTGGCCGTTGTCGTCGTACTCCATGCGCTCGTACAGAGCACCGGCCACGCCCTGCGCGACTCCGCCGTGCACCTGCCCTTCGACGATCATCGGGTTGAGCAGGTGCCCGCAGTCGTGCACCACGCAGTAGCGCAGCACGCGAATCTCGGCGGTCTCCGGGTCGGTCTCCACCACCGCGGCGTGCATGCCGTTGGCGAAGGTGGCCCGGGGCGGGGAGTAGTAGTCGCGGCCCTCCAGGCCGGGCTCGTCGTCTTCGGCCACCGGCGGCTTGCCGAGGTCGCAGGAGCCGCCGAACTGCGTGGCGGCCCTGGACGCCTCGTCGAAGGCGTATCGCAGCGGGTTGGACAGCACCGCGACGGCGCCCAGCGGCATCGCGGTGCCCGGATCGCCGGTCACCCTGACCATGCCGTCCACGATCTCCAGGTCGGCCTGGGGAACCCCGAGCGCGTCCCCCGCGATGCGCAGCGCTTTGGCGCGCACATTGCGGGCGGCCAGCGCGATCGCGTTGCCGCTCATCACCGCTGCCCGGGAGGCGAACGTGCCGACCGCGTACCCGAACCGGCGGGTGTCGCCCGTCGTCACGTGCACGTCCTCGAAGCGCACGCCCAGCTCGTCGGCGACGATCTGGGCGAACACCGTCTCGTGGCCCTGCCCCTGGCTCGTCAGGCCGGTCGCGACGTTGACCCGGCCGCTCGTTTCCACGTGGACGTGGCCGCCCTCGTAGGGGCCGACGCCGGTGCCCTCGACATAGCAGCCGATGCCGATGCCGACCCTGCGGCCCTCGGCGCGGGCCTGCGCCCGGTACGCCTCGAAGTCGTCCCACCCCACGAGCTTCTTCAGCTTGTCCAGCGACGCCGGGAAGTCACCCGAGTCGTAGACGAGGGGGCGTCCGTCCTGGAAGTACAGCCCGTGGTCGTAGGGCATTTCCTCGGGCTGGATGAAGTTCTCCGTACGCACCTGGGCCCGGTCCAGGCCGAGGTGGTCGGCGATGGCGTCCATGGTCCGTTCCATCGCGAAGACGCCCTGCGGCCTGCCGGCGCCCCGGTAGGGCGTGACGATGACCGTGTTCGTGTACAGGCTGCGGAACTCCACCCGGTACGCGCCCGGCTTGTACGGGCCGAGGAGCTGGGTGGACGTGATGATCGGTACGATGATGCCGTACGGGGTGTACGCGCCGTTGTCGTGCAGGATCTCCACGTCCAGCCCCAGCACGCGGCCCCGGTCGTCGAACCCGACGCGCACCGTCTGCAACTGCCCGCGCTCGTGCGCGGAGGAGACGAAGTGCTCACGGCGGTCCTCGGTCCACTTGACCTCGTGGCGCAGCATCCTGGCCGCCCATGGCACCAGCACCTCCTCGGGCCAGGGGTGAACGATCTTCACGCCGAAGGCGCCGCCGACGTCCGGCGTCACGCACTCGACCTTCGCCAGCGGCAGTTCCAGCTTGGCGGCCACGGCGGCGCGCACACCGGTGGAGGTCTGCGTGGAGCTGTACACGCGCAGCGATCCGTCGGCCTCGTCCCACCGCGCCAGGACACCGCGGCCCTCCATCGGCACGCAGGCGCTGCGCTCGATGTCGAGGCGCAGTTCGAGCGTGTTGGGCGCGGCGGCGACGGCCGCGCGGGCGTCACCGGTCTCCTGGACCAGATGGGCGGCGACGTTGCCGGGCACGTCCGGGTGCACCTGGTGCTCGGCGCGGAAGGCGTTCTCGATGCCGACCACCGGCGGCAGCGGCTCGTAGTCCACGGTGATGCGCTCGCACACGTCCTCGGCCGCATACCGGTCGCGGGCGACCACCATGACGACGGCCTCGCCGACATGGTTCACGAACTCCTTCGCCAGCGGGTAGGCGGTGCGGCCGTGGGTCAGTGCGGGATGGGGTATCAGCAGGGGCAGTGGCTCGGCGATCCTGCCGGGTAGATCGTCGTAGGCGTAGATGGCCACCAGGCCGTCCACCTCGAACGCGTCACCGATGTCGATGCCCCGCACGCGGGCCCGGGCGTACGGACTGCGCACGAAGGCCGCCTCGTATGCCCCCTGGCCCAGATCGTCCAGGTAGCGGCCCTTGCCCACGACCAGGCGCAGATCCTCGGTGCGCTGCCGCGCCGCACCGACCAGGGAGGTCGCCGTCGTGGTCACCGGCCGGGTCTGTGTGGCCGTCATCGCGCCGTCCCCTCGCAGGCACCCTCGCAGGCACCCTCGCGCAGTATCTCGGCCGCGCGCAGCACCGCCTTGACGATGTTCTGGTATCCGGTGCACCGGCACAGGTTGCCGGAGATGGCTTCGCGGGCCTCCTCCTCCGTCGGGTCCGGGTTCTCCTCCAGATATGCGGCGATCACGGTGAGGAAGCCCGGGGTGCAGAAACCGCACTGCAGCCCATGGCATTCGCGGAACGCGCGCTGCACCGCGTGCATGGTCCCGTCCGGACCAGCAAGGCCCTCCACGGTCGTGATGTCACTGCCCTGGGCGCTCACCGCGAACATCAGGCAGGAGCGCATCGGCCTGCCGCCGACCAGGACGGTGCAGGCTCCGCACACCCCGTGCTCGCAGCCGACGTGCGTGCCGGTCAGGCCCAGGTCGTGGCGCAGGCAGTCGGACAGCAGTCGGCGTGCGGGGACCGCCGAGGTGCGCAAAACGCCGTTCACCCGCAGCCGGATCTCGTGTATCTGCTCGGTCATCGCTCGCCGCGCTCCTGCTCGTCGTCGCTGATCTCGTCGCTCATCTCATCGCTGATCTCGTTGATGGCCGCGGGCAGCGAGGAGAGCTGCGCGGCCCGGACGGCCGCTGCGCGGACCGCCCGCGCCGTCAGCACCCTCGCGAGGTGGCGCCGGTAAGCGGCTGTGGCGTGGATGTCCGGCTCCGGGTCCATCTGCTGCGCGGCAAGGTCCCCGGCCGCGTCCCAGTGCGCCGTGTCGGGGGTGGCCCCGGAGACGGCCTCGGTGAGGTCGAGCAGCAGGGGCACCGGTGACACCGACAGATAGGCGGCACGGGCCCGGACGATCCGCAGGTCCTCGTCGAGGGTGACGGCCGCGGCCACGCCGCACATCGCGTAGTCCCCGTGCCTGCGCGCCGCCTCCACGAACTCGGTGCCGGTACGCTCCGGCAGCCGCGGGAAGTACGCCGAGACCGCCATCTCGCCGGGTTCGACGCACGACTCCAGCGGGCCGACGAAGAAGTCCTGTGCACCGACCGTGCGGGTGCCGCCCTGGCGGGCCAGCTCCACCGAGCCGCCGGTCAGGGAGAGAACAGCCGTCATCTCGCCGGACGGGTCCGCATGGGCGAGGCTGCCCACCGTCGTCCCGCGGTTGCGGATCACCGGGTGCGCCACGAGCCGGAGGCCCTGGCGGAGCAGGGGCACGGCGGCGTGGACGGCCGTGTCGCGTTCGACCTCCGCGTGCCGGGCGAGCGCACCCACCCGGACCCCGCCCGTCTCCGTGCGTACGTACGCGAGTTCACTCAGGCCGTTGATGTCGACCAGGTGGTCCGGGGCGGCCAGTCTCATGTTGAGGATGGGGATGAGGCTCTGACCGCCGGCGAGGACCTTGCCGTCGTGGCCGACGCGGTTCAGGGTGTCCAGAGCCTCGGGAAGGCTTTTCGGGGCGTGGTACTGGAAAGCCGGCGGCTTCACGATGCTGCTTCTCCTCGCTGGTCCGGTCCGTGCCGGTGTGGTCCTTCAC
>NZ_JBSGZO010000569.1:0-4978 GCF_053611045.1 Streptomyces sp. NPDC054841
GCCCCGGTCAGGATCAGCGTCGGCACCAGGGGGGAGGTGAAGAGGGGGAGTGTGAAGTCCAGGTCGAGGCTCGAGGTGACCACGGCGATCGCGGGGGCGGGGCCCTGCCCCGCGGCCTCCCGGCGCGCGGCGAAGGCCTCCCGGGCGCGGGCCGGCCGGTAGCCCTCCTGCCGTACCGTTTCCGCGCCGACGACCACCACGTCGGCCAGCGCCCGCAGGGTGCCGAAGATCCGCATGTCCATGTCGGACGAGAGCGGCTGGGAGCGTCCGTCGTGCTGGGCCGCTCCGTCCAGGGACGAGACCATGTTGGCCCGCAGCCAGGCACCGCGGCCGGACGGGTACGCGTAGGCGTCGGCCAGCTCGTCGAGCCCCCACTCCCGGTCGGTCGTCTCGGCTGTCGGGTCGGTGACAGGGAACAGGCGTCGCATGCCGTGCAGTCTGGCACGTCCCCGCCGCCCTTCCCGGGGTACGGCGGGGCGCGGGCACGGCCCCCGGGGTACGGCGGACGTGGGCACGGGCACGGCTCCCGGGGTACGGCGGACGTGGGCACGGGCGCGACTCGCGGAGTGCGGCGGACGTGGGCACGGCGCGACTCAGTACAGTGGATGGTTGTGTCGACCACCCCCATAACCGAAGCGGTCCCGCTGTCCCTGTGCGCCCGCGAGCCCCACGTCCCCGCCGACTGTCTGGTCGCCGAGATGGTGCCGCCGCCGCGCTTCGACTCGGTCCGCTTCGACACGTACGTCCCCGACCCGAACCAGCCCAGCCAGGCCGAGGCGGTCACCGTGCTGAGCACCTTCGCGGCGGGTCTGGGCGGTGCGCACGCCACCGGCAGCGGCAGGCGCCGCTGGTTCGCCAGGAAGCCGGCGGAGCCCACCGGGCCGCGCGGGGTCTACCTGGACGGCGGATACGGCGTCGGCAAGACCCATCTGCTCGCCTCGCTCTGGCACGCGACGCCCGCCGAGCCGTCCCTCAAGGCCTTCGGCACCTTCGTGGAGCTGACCAATCTCGTCGGCGCGCTCGGCTTCCAGCAGACGGTGAAGACGCTCAGCGGGCACCGCCTCCTCTGCATCGACGAGTTCGAGCTGGACGACCCGGGCGACACCGTCCTCGTGTCGACCCTGCTCGGCAAGCTCGTGGACGCGGGCGTCGCGCTCGCGGCCACCTCCAACACGCTGCCCGGCAAGCTCGGCGAGGGCCGCTTCGCCGCCGTCGACTTCCTCCGCGAGATCCAGGGCCTCTCCGCGCACTTCCGACCGCTTCGCATCGACGGCGAGGACTACCGCCACCGCGGACTGCC
This sequence comes from Streptomyces sp. NPDC054841, assembly GCF_053611045.1. Taxonomy (NCBI): domain Bacteria; kingdom Bacillati; phylum Actinomycetota; class Actinomycetes; order Kitasatosporales; family Streptomycetaceae; genus Streptomyces; species Streptomyces sp. NPDC054841. The sequence goes on from NZ_JBSGZO010000569.1 coordinate 1,301, forward strand.
CGAGGCCCCGCCGCCGTACTCGGACGAGCAGGTCACCAAGGCCGCGTACGCCACCGAGGGCGCCTCCCTCGACGACTTCCCCCGGCTGCTGGAGCACCTCGCGCGCGTCCACCCCAGCCGTTACGGCGCGCTGACGGACGAACTGAGCGCGGTCTGCCTCACCGATGTGCGGCCTGTGCCGGACCAGTCGACAGCCCTGCGGCTCGTCGTCCTCGCCGACCGGCTGTACGACCGTGAGGTGCCGGTGCTGGCCTCCGGCCTCCCCTTCGACCAGCTGTTCAGCGACGAGATGTTGAAGGGCGGGTACCGGAAGAAGTACTTCCGGGCGATCTCCCGGCTGACGGCGCTCGCCCGGGACGCGAAGGGCCTCGTCGGACAGTAGCTTCCAGTAGGTTGGGGCCGGTTGGAACCGACTGCAAACTTTGCAGTCTGTGAGAAGGGATCCATCATGGCCACCACGCGTACGGCGCACACCGTCTGGGAAGGCGAGCTGCTCAAGGGCTCGGGCGTCGTCACCTTCGACTCCTCCGGCATCGGCGACTTCCCCGTCAACTGGCCGTCGCGCGCCGAGCAGGCGAACGGCAAGACCAGCCCCGAGGAGCTCATCGCCGGCGCGCACTCCAGCTGCTTCTCCATGGCCCTGTCCCACGGACTCACCGGTGCGGGCACCCCGCCCACCCGCCTGGAGACCAAGGCCGACGTCACCTTCCAGCCGGGTGAGGGCATCACCGGTATCCACCTGACCGTCACCGGTGAGGTCCCCGGCCTCGACAAGGACGGCTTCCAGGCGGCGGCCGAGGAGGCCAAGAAGAACTGCCCGGTGAGCCAGGCGCTGACGGGTACGACGATCACGCTCACCGCCGAGCTGGCGTAACACCGGCTCCCCCACGGGGCACAGTGACCCGCATGCTTCACGCGCAACTGCACGCGTGATACACACGTGCGGGTCACATCTCCTGTCCGCCAGCAGGGAGTTGCCTCATGACCGCAGTACCCACGAACGCCGACAGTACGACCGCAGTACCCACGAACGCCGAAGGTACGACCGCAGGGCGAGCGACAGCCGGGGAGGGGACCGGCTCCGAGCCACTGGCAGCGACACGGCGCCGGGTTCTCACCGGCACCGGCGCGAGTATCGCCGGCATCGCCTTCACCGGAGCCTTCTCCGAACTCTTCACCGGAACCGCCGCCGCTCGCGGCCATTCGGGCTACGGCCCGCTGGTACCCGACCCGGCAGGACTGCTCGACCTGCCGAAAGGTTTCCGCTATCAGGTCCTGTCCCGGGAGGGCGAGCCACTGCGCTCCGGCGAGGGGCCGGTACCGAGCAACCACGACGGCATGGCCGCCCTCCCGGGCCGCCGCGGTCGCGTCCATCTCGTACGCAACCACGAGAACCGGAGCGACGGCCGCATCGGAGTCCCCACCGTCGACGGCCTCACCTACGACCCGGCCGGCAAGGGCGGCTGTACGTCGCTCACCCTCGACGGACGCAACAACGTCCTGGACGAGCGGGTTGCCATCGCCGGTACCGCCGTCAACTGCGCGGGCGGGCCCACGCCTTGGGGCACCTGGCTCACCTGCGAGGAGACCGAGGACAAGGCCGGCACCAACGGCTACACCAAGGACCACGGCTTCATCTTCGAGGTCGACGGCGCCGACCCGCGCCGCACCGGAGCCGTCCCGCTGACCGCCATGGGCCGCTTCCAGCACGAGGCGATCGCCGTCGATCCGCGCAGCGGGATCGTGTACGAGACGGAGGACGCCTTCCTGAAGCCGTTCGGGCTGTTCTACCGCTTCCTGCCCGAGAAGCCGCTCGGCGGCACCGGCTCGCTGCGGGCCGGCGGGCAGCTGCAGGCGATGCGGGTGCCCGGGGTGCCGGACCTGTCCGCGATCCAGGAGACCGGCGCCCGCTTCGACGGCGTCGAATGGGTCCCCGTACCCGATCCCCAGGCGCGGCAGACGCCCGTCCGGCTGCAGGACTTCGGCCCCAAGGGGATCACCCACGCCCAGAAGCTGGAGGGCTGCTACTGGGGAGGCTCGTCCGTGTACTTCGTCTCCAGCTTCGCCCGCAGCAAGGACGGCTCGGCCGCCGACCACTTCGGCCAGGTGTGGAGGTACGAGCCGCAGCGGCGCCGCCTCACGCTCGTGATCGTTTTCGGGCCGTCGACCGACATCCAGCTGCCCGGCGAGTCGCCCGACAACATCTGCCTGGCACCGGGCGGCGGGCTGATGGTGTGCGAGGACGGCAGCGGCGCGCAGCACGTGTACGGGCTGACGAAGCGCGGCGAGGTGTACGCGCTGGCGCGCGGCCGCCAGAACATCGGCACTCCGCAAGAGCCGGAGTGGGGCGAGTTCGCAGGGGTCACGTTCTCGCCGGACGGCGGGACGATGTACGTCAACTGCTACACGCCCGGCACCACGTTCGCGGTGACCGGCCCCTGGCGCTGACCCGGGTGCGGCCGTGGGCGGCCGTGGACGCCGATCCGCGTGCGCTGCCGCGTGCGCCGGTCCGCGTACGCGGCCGTCCGCGCGCCGATACGCGTGCGGATACACGTGGCGATCCGCTCCACCACACTTCGCTCGCGGGGCCGCCCGTTCCGGTGGAGGATCGAGGAATCGGGCCGGACCGGGAAGGGGCACAGGATGGCGAAGAAGAACTCCGTGGACAAGAAGCCTGACCGGCTCCGTGACCTGCTCCGCGTCCGTCCGGGTGACGGGGTCGACCTCGCCTCGTACGACGCCGGGGCCGACCCGGCCGGCCCCGGCGACAAGGCCGCCGCCCTCGCAGCGACCGCCGCGATGGGCGACCACCTCGCTGACCTGCAGGAACGGATGTACGCGGCCGGCACGGCGGGCGACCGCCGCAGGCTGCTGCTGGTGCTCCAGGGCATGGACACCAGCGGCAAGGGCGGCACGGTCAAGCATGTGACCGGCCTGTTCAACCCGGCCGGCTGCCGGATCAAGGCGTTCAAGGCTCCGACCCCCGAGGAGCAGGACCATCCCTTCCTGTGGCGGATCATGCGAGAGCTGCCTCGCTCCGGCGAGATCGGCATCTTCGACCGGTCGCACTACGAGGACGTCCTGATCGCACGGGTGCGTGACCTGGCGCCTCGCGGCCGGATCCGCCGCCGCTACGGCCAGATCAACCAGTTCGAGAAGTCGCTCGCCGAGGACGGCGTGACGGTGGTCAAGGTCTTTCTGCACATCTCGTACGAGGAGCAGCGCCGACGGCTGCTGGCACGGCTGGACAATCCCGACAAGCACTGGAAGTTCGACGCGGGCGACATCGAGGAGCGCGCGCTGTGGCCCGCGTACCAGAAGGCGTACGAGCTGGTGCTGGAGCGCTGTTCGACTCCCGAGGCCCCGTGGTACGTCGTCCCGGCCGACCGGAAGTGGTACCGGAACTGGGCGGTCAGCCGACTGCTCCTGGAGCACCTGGAGGAGCTGGATCCGCAGTATCCGAAGGGTGACTTCGACGTGGAGGTGTCCAGGAAGCTGCTGCTTGAGGGTGTACCGACGCGGTCGGAGTGAGCCCGGCCGTGCGGGCGGACGAATTCACGTCGCACGTCGCACGTGGCACGTCGCGGGAATTGCTGAATGACGCTCTCCCCCGCAAACCCATTCCGCATCCGGATTCCGATGCCCGTATTCCCATGCCGGTGCGGCGGACGCGAGTGG
>NZ_JBSGZO010000570.1:0-4970 GCF_053611045.1 Streptomyces sp. NPDC054841
CGTGGTGCGGTCCGCTTCGCGGACGGCATGCGTTGCCTCAACGAGCAGGGCGTGAGCACGTACCTGGAGCTGGGTCCGGACGGGATCCTCTCGGGTATGGGGCAGGGCTGCCTGCCCGAGGACACCGAGGCTGTCTTCGCTGCTGTCCTGCGCAAGGACCGTTCCGAGACCGACACGTTCACCACCGCTGTCGGCACCCTCCACGCCCACGGCGCGGACGTGGACTGGGACGGTGTGTTCGCCGGACGCGGAGCCCGACGTACCGCGCTGCCCACCTACGCCTTCCAGCACCAGCACTACTGGCTGGAAAACGCCTCCTTCGTCGGTGATGCCACTGGCTTGGGCCAGACCGCGACCGGCCACTCCATGCTGGCCGCCGCCGTGGCGTTGCCCGGTACGGACGGTGCCGTGCTGACGGGGCGGCTCTCCCTCACGTCCCACCCTTGGCTGGCGGACCACGCCGTGATGGGTGTGGTGCTGGTGCCGGGGACGGCGATCGTGGAGCTCGCCATCCAGGCCGGGGACCAGGTCGGCTGTGGAGAGCTGGAGGACCTCACCCTCCAGGCACCGCTGGTCGTCCCGGAGGGCGGCGGGGTGGCGCTCCAGGTCACCGTCGGGTCGCCGGACGAACCAGGCCGCCGTCGGCTGACGGTGTGGTCCCGTGACGAGGACGCCGAACCGGACCAGCCGTGGACCCAGCACGCCGTCGGCGCGGTCAGGCGCGCGGACAGCCAGGGCGGGGCCGAGCAGGCGGGTGCCGCTCCGGCCGATCCGTCGGTGTGGCCGCCCCGGGGTGCGGAGCCGGTCGGTGTCGAACCGGAGGATTTCTACGACGACTTGGCCGCGGTCGGCCTGTCCTACGGGCGCGTCTTCCAGGGCGTCCGCGAGGCCTGGCGGCTCGGTGACGACGTGTACGCCGAGGTCGCGCTGCCCGAGGACACTGCCACTGAGGGCTTCGGCCTGCACCCCGCCCTGTTCGATGCCGCGCTGCACGCGCTCGCGCTCGGTGGTTTCGTCGGCGGCGCCGACGGCGAGGGACAGCAGGACGCGGCGCAGGGACCGTGGCTGCCGTTCGCGTGGAGCGGGGTGCGGCTGTACGCGACGGGGGCGTCGACCCTCCGGGTCCGGATTTCGCCCGCCGCGTCGGGCGGTAACGCCGTGTCCCTCACCGTCGCCGACGCGGCGGGCGAAACGGTGGCCGTCGTCGAGTCGCTCGTGCTGCGGCCGTTGGCGGCCGACCAGGTCGCCGCCGCACGCGACGTCACGCACGACACGCTGTTCCGCGTGGAGTGGACGGACCTGGCCGGGACGCCCGCCACCGACGCCGCCCCCGGACCCGGGCTGGACGCGGCCTCCGCCGTCACCGTGTCGTCCGCCGGGGCCACCTCCTGCGCGGTCCTCGATGTGGAGGGGCTGGGCGCTGAGAGGGCCGGTGTGGCGGAGCTGTTCACCGGCGCCGCGGCCGGTCCGGCCACATACGACGGCCTGGCCGCGCTGGCCGCTGCGCAGACCGTGCCCTCACTGGTGTTCGTACCGCTGGGCGGGCACGCGGAGGGCGATGTGGCGGTCCGAACCCGGCAGGCCGCGCACCGTGCACTGGCGCTGGTGCGGGAGTGGCTGGACGAGGACGGGTTCGCGACCTCCCGGCTGGTCTTCGTCACGCGCGGCGCGGTCTCGGCCGCCCGCACGGGGGAGGGCAGTGGTACCGGCGAGGCCGCCCACGGGGTGCCCGACCTGGTCCACTCCGCAGTGTGGGGGCTGGTGCGATCCGCGCAGGCGGAGAACCCGGACCGCTTCACCCTGCTCGACCTGGGCCCGGCTGCCGGTAGCGGTGACGCCATCGCTACGGAGGCCGTCTGGCCGCTGCTCGCCGCCGGGGAGGAACCCGAACTCGCGGTGCGCGGAGACGCGGTACGAGCCCCGCGGCTGGTCCGGGTGCAGGTGCCGGAGCCCGGCGAGCCCGCGCTTGAGGCCCGTACCGGCGACGGGGCCGCCGACGGCGCCGAGGCAGCGGGGGACCGCACACCGGGCGCCTCCGTGTTCGGGCCGGGTGCGGCCGGGGGCACGGTGCTGATCACCGGCGGTACGGGTGCGCTGGGCGCGCTCACCGCCCGGCACCTGGTGACCGCGCACGGCGTCACCGACCTGCTGCTGACCAGCCGCAGGGGCGCGCAGGCCGAGGGAGCCGCCGACCTGGCGGCCGAACTGACCGCGCTGGGCGCCCGCGTCGAGATCGCGGCGTGCGACGTCGCCGACCGTGATGCGCTGTCCGCCTTGCTGTCCGCCGTACCGGAGGACCGGCCGCTGAGCGCCGTCGTGCACACCGCGGGCGTGCTCGACGACGGCGTGATCGGCTCGCTGACCCCGCAGCGTCTGGACATCGTGCTGCGGCCCAAGGCCGATGCGGCCTGGCACCTGCACGAACTGACGCAGGACATGGACCTGTCGGCGTTCGTGCTCTTCTCCTCGGCGGCCGGCGTCTTCGGCAACCCGGGGCAGGGCAACTATGCCGCGGCCAACACCTTCCTCGACTCCCTCGCCCAGCAGCGCCGCGCCCAGGGCCTGCCGGCGGTCTCCCTCGCGTGGGGCGCGTGGGAGCGGTCCGGCGGCATGGCCGGGGAGCTCGGCGAGGAGGAGGCCCGGAGGCTCGCCCGCTCCGGGGTGGCCGGGCTGACCGACAGCGAGGGCATGGCGCTGTTCGACGCGGGCTGCGCCGGTGACGACGCGCTGCTCGTCCCGATGCGCCTCGACCTGGCGGGGGCCCGGGCCCAGGCGGGCGTCACCGGCGTGCCGCCGCTGCTGCGCGGACTGGTGCGCGTCCCCTCCCGGCGCGCGGCGCAGGCCGGTACCGAGCACAAGGGCGCGCTGATCGACCGGCTCGCCGGCATGCCGGAGGAGACGCGTCGCGAGACCCTGCTCGACCTGGTGCGCCGCCACGTGGCGAGGGTGCTGGGCATGGGCGACGCCGAGGCCGTCGAGCCGCAGCGGGCGTTCAAGGAGCTGGGTTTCGACTCGCTGACGGCGGTGGAGTTCCGCAACCACATGAGCGAGGCGACGGCGTTGCGGCTGCCCGCCACGGTGGTCTTCGACTACCCCAGCCCTGTCGCGCTCGTCGACTACCTGCTCGGCGTCCTTCCGTTGCCCAAGTCGTCCGGCCCGAGCATCCACGACGAACTCGACGCGCTGGAGTCGCTGCTGTCCGCGCAGCAGCCCGACGACGTCGAGCGCGCCCGCGTCTCCTCCCGGCTCCAGTCCCTGCTCAACCAGTGGGACGACGGCCACGTCGAGGACACCGCGGACTCCGGCGACAGCACCCTCGCCGAGGTGCTCGACGACGCCACGGACGACGAGATGTTCGAGCTCATCGGCCGCGAATTCGGCATTTCCTGACCGGCTAGGAGAAGAGACCACCACGATGTCCAAGTCCAACGAGGAAAAGCTGCGGCACTTCCTGAAGCAGGTCACGGCCGATCTGCACCAGAGCCGGCAGCGGCTGCGCGAGCTCGAGTCGCACGCGCACGAGCCCATCGCGATCACCGGCATGAGCTGCCGCTACCCCGGCGGCGTGGAGAACCCGGACGACCTGTGGCGGATGGTCGCAGAGGGCCGGGACGGCATCTCGGAGTTCCCCTCGGACCGCGGCTGGGACCTGGAGTTCCTGGTCGGCTCCGACGGTGCCGGGACGGGGGCGCACGCCTCCAGCACCCGCTACGGCGGATTCCTGATGAAGGCGGGCGAGTTCGATCCGGCGTTCTTCGGGATCTCGCCGCGCGAGGCGCTGGCGATGGATCCGCAGCAGCGGCTGCTGCTGGAGGCCGCCTGGGAGGCGTTCGAGAGCGCCGGCATCGACCCCGCCGAGCTGCGCGGCAGCCGTACGGGCGTCTTCACCGGGCTGATGAACAACAACGACTACCTGGCGCAGGGTCCCGACCTGCCCGACGACGTCGGCACGTTCCTGACCACGGGCACTTCCGGCAGCGTCGCCTCCGGCCGCGTCTCCTACACCTTCGGCCTGGTCGGGCCGGCTCTGACGGTGGACACCGCATGCTCGTCGTCGCTGGTGACCCTGCACCTGGCGGTGCAGGCGCTGCGACGCGGTGAGTGCACCATGGCGCTGGCGGGCGGGGCGACGGTGATGTGCGCGCCGGGCAGCTTCGTCGAGGTGAGCAAGGCACAGGGGCTGTCGGGCGACGGCCGGTGCAAGGCGTTCTCCGACGACGCGGACGGCACGGGCTTCTCCGAGGGCGCCGGGATGCTGCTGCTGGAGCGGCTGTCCGACGCCCGCCGCAACGGCCACCGCGTCCTCGCCCTGGTGCGCGGCACCGCCGTCAACCAGGACGGCGCCTCCAACGGCCTGACCTCGCCCAACGGCCCCTCCCAGCAGCGGGTCATCCTGGAGGCGCTCGCCGACGCCCGGCTCAACCCGAGCCAGGTCGACGTCATCGAGGCGCACGGCACGGGCACCGCCCTGGGCGACCCCATCGAGGTGCAGGCCCTGATGGAGACCTACGGCAAGCAGCGGGACGCCGGACATCCCCTCTACATCGGGTCGTTCAAATCCAACGTGGGCCACGCCCAGGCCGCGGCCGGTGTCGGTGGTGTCATCAAGATGGTGCAGGCTCTGCGCCACGCCGCGCTGCCGAGGACGCTGCACGTCAAGCGGCTCTCCACCAAGGTCGACTGGTCGGAGGGCACGGTGTCCGTCCTCACCGAGGACCGCGAGTGGCCCGTGAAGGACGAGCCGCGCCGGGCGGGCGTGTCCTCGTTCGGTGTCAGCGGCACCAACGCCCACATCGTGCTGGAACAAGCCCCCGACGACGGCCCCGACGACGGCCCCGGCGGGGCGGCCGGCACCGTGGCCGGGGGAACCGCGGGGACCGGCACGGCCGTCGGCGCCGACGGGCCCGCGGAGCCGGCCGAGAGGGCCGGGGCCGCCGGGGCGGCCACCGTATCCGCGCCGGGCGCCGCCC
>NZ_JBSGZO010000571.1:0-4966 GCF_053611045.1 Streptomyces sp. NPDC054841
GGCGCCGGGGGCGGCGGCAGCTGAAGCAGTGGCGGAGGCGGCTGACACGGGGCAGCCGGTCCGCCTCGACCGAAGGCGCCCGACGGGACGAACTCCCGTCGGGCGCCTTTCTGTTGACGCGCGATGCACGTATCCGGCTCGGTTGTGCACCGTCTCGATGGGTTTCTGTTGAACAGTTGAACCGTCAGGCCCCCGAGGGGATGGAATGCACGTCAAGTTGGGTAAAAGCGCTGTGAGCGCCGCGCACTTCATGATTCCCTCGCTGTTGAGAACATCCAGCCCTCGGGCCTCCTGTGGACCCGAGCAGGCGATCCCCATCTCCTCTGTGCACCCTCCGGGGCGCCCCGGATCGCCCTGTCAATCCCGTTACGCGTGCTTTGCGGAGCCGACCCATGCTCACGACCCTGAAGACCTCCTACACCGATACCCGCGCGGCCGATCTGGCCTGGGCGCTGGGTCGGGACCCGCTGCCCGCCCTTGCCGCGCTCGACCTCGAACTGGCAGGCGCAAAGCTGCAGTTGAGACTTCTGGGCGCCTCCCACCAGGTGCTGCTCGAGGAGGATCACGGCACCTGCTCCGAAACCGTCGCCTGCATGCCGGGCAGCAGCACTCCGCTGCCGCTGGGTGTCGCCAAGCGGCTCGGGGACTGGGACTACGAGTTCGCGGCGCGCGTCGAGACGCTGTCGAAGGGCTCGTTCGCGGGGCGCGCGCAGGAGCTCCTCGCGCTGGTCGCGGACCATCCGAACGGGCTCGCCGGTACGTTTCCCGGCTCGCCGCACGCGTTCACGGCGATGGTGGCGCAGCGGCTCGAAGGCCAGGTGCGGTGGCGGACTTGGCACGCGTATCCGCAGGAGGGTCAGCTCGTCGTGACCCGTACACGCGTCGGCGCACGAATGCCCGCTGCGCGCTGAGTCCATGCATCTCTGCGGCATTTTGCGGCAGTTGCACCCGTGTGGGTGACATGATGCGACGGATGTGTGACGTAGCGTTACGACATGATCGACCCGCCAGTGACAAAACCGGTCCAGGGCGGGGTGCGGCTGCCCGTCCGTCCGGGGGCGGGCCGGTTCCTCGTCCTCCTCGTGGTCTTCGTCTGCGCCGCCTGCGGACTGGTCTACGAGCTCGAACTCGTTGCCCTCGCCTCGTACTTGATCGGTGACTCGGTCACCCAGGCCTCCGTCGTGCTCTCGGTCATGGTCTTCGCGATGGGTCTCGGCTCCCTCCTCGCCAAGCGGATGCGCTGCCACGCGGCCGTCGGCTTCGGTCTGGTGGAGGCGGCGCTCGCCATGATCGGCGGCTGTTCGGCGCTCGTGCTGTACGCGGCGTTCGCCTGGCTCGGCGAGGCGCGGTACGCGCTGGTGGGGTTCTCGCTCGCCATCGGCGTGCTGATCGGCGCGGAGATCCCCTTGCTGATGACGCTGATCCAGCGGGCGTCCCGGCGCGGCGGCCGGGCCGACGAGGATGCCGCGGGCACGGTCGCGGATCTGTTCGCGGCGGACTATGTGGGCGCGCTCGTCGGCGGGCTCGCCTTTCCCTTCCTGCTGCTGCCGTGGCTCGGCCAGCTCACGGGCGCACTGCTCACCGGCGCGGTGAACGCGGTGGCGGGCGGGGCGCTCGTGCTGTGGCTGTTCCGGCGGGATCTGTCGGCGCGGGAGCGCTGGTGGCTGCTCGCGGCGAATCTGACGGTGCTGGCCGTCCTGGCGACCGCGACCGCGCTGGTCGCCGACTTCGAGGCGGCCGCGCGCCGGGCGGTGTACGGCGAGCCGGTGCGGGTCGCCGTACGGACCGAGGTGCAGGAAGTCGTGCTGACCGGGGCGGAGCACGGTCCGGTCGATCTCTTCCTGGACGGCCGGCTGCAGGTCAGCGGGGGCCGCGAGGGCCGGCATCACAGGGCGCTGGTGAACCCCGCGATGAGCCGGGGACCGCACGCACGCGTGCTGATCCTCGGCGGGGGCGACGGGCTGGCGGCGCGCGAAGTGCTCCGGCACCCCGGAGTGCGGTCGGTGACCGTCGTCGAGCTCGACCCCGGCATGGTGCGGCTGGCCCGTACGGACCCGGCGCTGGCCGCGCTCAACGGGCATGTGTACCGGGACCCGCGGCTCAAGGTCGTGTACGCGGACGCGTTCCGCTGGCTCAGGGGGCCGCAGGCGGCGCAGGGCGCGTACGACGTGGTGATCTCGGACCTGCCCGATCCGGGCGAAACGTCCAGCACCAAGCTGTACTCACAGGAGTTCTACGGGCTCGCGGCGGGAGTCCTCGCGGACGGCGGGCGGCTCGCGGTGCACGCCGGACCGCCGGCGGAGCGGTCGCGTACGTACTGGACCGTGGAGTCCACGATCCGCGCGGCCGGGTTCGTGACCCGCCCGTACCGCGCACCGGGACCGCCCGACCGGGGATTCGTCCTCGGGGTCCTCGCGGCGCGCGGCACCCCGGCTCCGGCGCCGGGGCCCGGCGTGGTGGGTATGGAGCGCGAACGGCCGCGGGACGTGCCGCCGTCGACGCTGCTGCGCCCGCGGTACGCCGAGTGAGCGCCGTGAACTGTGCCGGTTCCGCGTAGAAGGGCTCCGTCCGGGCCCGAGCTGAGTAGGCTCGGTTCCCATGGAGCATGAGGTGTTCGTTCCGGTTCCGGCAGAGACCCTCCGGCAGACGCTGGCCGACCCCGCACGCGTCGCGCGCTGCGTGCCCGGGCTCCAACAGGACGCCGACGCGTCGGCGGGCCCGCTCGCCGGCCGGCTGAAGATCCGCGTGGGCGGCCACACCATCACCTACCGCGGCGCCCTGCGGATCACCGAGCAGGGCGGCGACTTCGCGGTCGAGGGCGAGGGAACCGAGGCCCGCGGTTCGGGCTCCGCCAAGTTCGCCCTGACGCTCCGCCTCATCCCGGCCGAGGGCGGCACGACCCTCAGTTTCACCGGAACGGCCCACGCCGACGGCCGCCTCGCGGAGGCCACCCCCGTCACGGCACAGCAGGCGGCGACGCGCCTCCTCGACCGCTTCACGTCCTCCCTCGTGTCCGCGGGACCGGTGCCGGACGCGGGCGGAGGTGACGAGGCGACCGACGTCTCGGGCACGCCCGGGGGCGACACCCCGACGCGGGACGCGGAGCCCGGACCCACCGGAGGGCCGGCGGAGCAAGGTGCCGGTGCCGTTGCCGGTGGCACGACGGATGCGCAGGGCGACCTGCCCGGCTCGTCCGTGGGTGACTCCGGTGCGGAGGCTGCGGACGCGACGGACGAGTCGGACGAGTCGGCGCAGGCCGGCGGTACGGCGGATGATGCGGCTGCCGCGTCGGCGGACAGCACGTCCGGCGACGTGGGCGGCGAGGACGACGGCGCCTCGTCCGTGTCCGACGTGGACGTGCCGTCGTCGGCGTTGGATCCGCTGGCCGATGAGGGGTTCGGCGGGGGCGACGAGCCCCCGGCAGAGGCGGCGCACGCGCGGCGGACGATGATCGGGCGGAGCGCGGAAGAGGTCGACCACGCGCCGCCGCAGGCTGCCGCAGCGGGTGGCACGCTGCGCTGGGTCGCGCCGGCCGCGGCGCTCGCGATCGCCTCCGCCGTGGTGGTCGGACGTGCCCTGCGACGCCGCAGGTAGCGTCCACAGCGCCAGTAGGGTTCGGGTGTGAGTAGCGAAGAGAGCGTCCGGCTCACCGCCGGAGACGTCGAGTTGACCGTGGACCCGGCGAACGGCTGCCGCATCAGCAGCCTCCGTATCGGCGGGACCGAGCTGCTGCGGCAGGGCGAGCACTACGGCTGCTTCCCGATGGTGCCGTGGTGCGGACGGACCGCGAACGGCCGCTTCAGCACCGGCGGCGTCACCCACGAGCTGCCGGTCAACTCGCCGCCGCACGCCATTCACGGCACCGGCCGCGACGCTGCCTGGCGCACCGCCCGCACCGGTCCGACCGAGGCCGTGTTCACCTACGTACTCGGCGACCCCTGGCCGTACACCGGAATCGTCACCCAGATGTTCGTGCTGACCGAGGACTCCCTCACACTCCAGCTCGGCATCGAGACGTACGACGTGTCGTTCCCCGCCCAGGCCGGCTGGCACCCCTGGTTCCTGCGCAACGCCTTCCCCGGCGGCAAGCCGGTCCAGCTGGACTTCATCCCCGATTGGCAGGAGGAGCGCGGCGAGGACCACCTCCCCACCGGGCGCCGGATCGGTCCCACTCCCGGGCCCTGGGACGACTGTTTCGGCATGGAGGACGGCGTCGACGTCACCCTCACCTGGCCGGAGCACCTGGAACTCACCGTGAAGAGCCGCGCCCAGTGGGTCGTCATCTACGACGAGCCGGAGGACGCCGTCTGCGTCGAGCCCCAGTCCGGCCCGCCGAACGGGCTCAACACCCTCCCGCGTCTGGTCACGCCCATCGACCCCCTCGAAGTCGCCGCGACGTGGACCTGGCGGAAGCCGGCCTAGGGAAGACAGGCCCTAAGCTGCTGAGCATGACTGACGTACGCGCTGAGCTGCTCCAGCAGATCAAGGACAAGGCCGTGGTGCACGGCAAGGTGACCCTCTCCTCGGGTCGTGAGGCCGACTACTACATCGACCTGCGCCGGATCACGCTGGACGGCGAGGCCGCACCGCTGGTCGGTCAGGTCATGCTCGATCTGACCAAGGAGCTGGAGTACGACTGCGTGGGCGGTCTCACGCTGGGCGCCGACCCCGTCGCGACGTCGATGCTGCACGCCTCGGCCGCGCGCGGTGAGCGCCTGGACGCCTTCGTCGTGCGGAAGGCCCAGAAGGCGCACGGCATGCAGCGCCGGATCGAGGGTGCCGACGTCAAGGGCCGTCGCTGCCTCGTCGTCGAGGACACCTCGACCACCGGCGGCTCGCCGCTGACCGCCGTCGAGGCCGTCCGCGAGGCGGGCGGCGAGGTCGTCGCCGTCGCCACGATCGTGGACCGGGGCGCCTCGGAGGCGATCGCCGGGGCCGGCCTGACGTACCTCACGGGGTACCAGCT
>NZ_JBSGZO010000572.1:0-4923 GCF_053611045.1 Streptomyces sp. NPDC054841
CCCCACCATGGTGGGGAGAGCGGCCCGGGGAACGCCGTGAAAGGCGGTCAGTCGGTGGCGCAGGCGTTGCCGAAGGCCGGGTTCAGCAGGCCGACCACGTCGACGGTGTTGCCGCACAGGTTGACCGGCACGTGGACGGGAGCCTGGACGAGGTTGCCCGAGAGCACGCCCGGCGACTGCGCCGTCGCGCCCATCGCACCGCTGTCGGCGGTGGCGATTCCGGCGGTGCCCGCAACAGCGGCGGCAGCAAGGGTGGACAGGACGAAAGCCTTCGCGGTACGCGACATGGAGAAGCACTCCTTGGTCAAATGGTCAGTGGCCGTGCGTGACTGCCCGGTCCAAAAGTTCAACGGCAGCGTGGACTGCCAGGTTGTGCGGCCGATGGAGTGAATACCGGTCGCCCGATATGAATGCCGGCGTCCGGCGACGCCCCGCCGCCGGACGCCGTGCATGTCATTCGGAGACGCAGGCGTTGGCCGACGTCGGGTTCAGCAGGCCGATCACGCTGACGGTGTTGCCGCACAGGTTCGCCGGCACGTGGACCGGAACCTGGAGCACATTGCCCGAAGCGACACCGGGCGAGCCCTCGGCGACGCCGGACGCACCGCTGTCGGCGACAGCCATTCCCGCGCCGCCCATGACCAGGGCAGCGCCCGCGCCCGCAAAAACAACCGACTTGGCGATTCGCTTCATCATTACTTCCTTCCGGGTTACCGATGAGGCGCAACCATCAACGAGGACACACGAACTCCGGACACGGACGAGCACCAAAAGGATTAATCCGGCCCGGAACGGCCGTACGGCCGCCGAAAGAAAAGGAGCTAGAGTCACCTCTCACCCCCGACACGCAATGAGCACACGACGAAACCCGTTCACCGACCCGTTCATCTGAATACCCTTGGATATGAATCGGAATCCACGATCTGCGCAGCCTGCTGAGTTCCGGCGGTATCCGGATCGATTTCCGGTGCGTGCCGAACCGCAATTCCTTCCGGCTCGGCACGGTATCGAGCGCGGCCCGGACACGGCGCCTGCCGGGTCGTCCCTGCCGCACCCCGGCCCGGGCCGTCCGGCCGTGCTCCACGTCGTGCAGCCCGCCGACGGCGGGATCCCCCGAGTCGTCCGGGATCTGGTGACCGACCAGGTCCGCAGCGGCCTTCGGGCGGCCGTGGCCTGCCCCGACGGCGGTGTGCTCGCGGACGCCGCACGCGCGGTCGGCGCCGATGTCCACCGGTGGCGGGCCGGGCGGGCGGCCGGACCTCTGCTGCTCCACGAGGTACGGCAGCTCGCCGGGATCCTGGCGCGGGTACGCCCGCAGGTCGTGCACGCACACGGCGCCAAGGCGGGGCTGGCCGCCCGGCTCGCCGTGCGCGGCCGGACCCCCACCGTGTTCCAGCCCCACACCTGGTCCTTCGAGGCGGCCGACGGCATCACCGTCCGGCTCGCGCGCCGCTGGGAACGGTACGGCGCACGCTGGGCGGACCAGGTCGTCTGTGTCAGTGAGGCGGAACAGCGCACGGCCGCGCGGGCGGGTATCGACGCGCGCTGGGCCGTCATCCCCAACGGTGTGGACACCGAGCGGTTCCGGCCCGCCCCTGAGGACCGGCCGCGGGCCCTGCCGCCGCTGGTCGCCGACCTGCCCGAGTCCGCGCCGCTCGTGGTGTGCGTGGGGCGGCTGTGCCGGCAGAAGGGCCAGGACGTGCTGCTCAAGGCGTGGGAGTTCGTCCTGCGCAGACTGCCCAACGCCTGCCTCGCCCTGGTCGGCGACGGACCCGACGCGGCAACCCTGTGCGTGGACGCGCCCGCGTCCGTACGGTTCGCCGGCGCCGAGCGGGACGCGGCGCCCTGGTACCGGGCGGCCGACCTGGTCGTCGTCCCGTCCCGCTGGGAGGGCATGGCGCTGACGCCGCTGGAGGCCATGGCCTGCGCCCGGTCCGTCGTCGTCACCGATGTCGGCGGGGCCCGGGAAAGCCTGCCTCCGGGGCAGGCACTGTTCTGTCTGACGCCCCCTCAGGATCCCTACGCGCTGGCCACGGCCGTCGGAGATCTTCTGCTCAACACGCCGCTGCGCGCCGCGCTGGGCCGGCAGGGCCACCAGCACGTCCTGTCCGCCCATGACGTACGGCACACCGCGGGCGCGATCGCGGACGTGTACCGCGACGTTGCGGGAGTACGACCCGGGAGCGGGAAGCCGATCGGCCAGTAGTACGGGCCGGGCCGCGGAGCCGGTCCGGCCATCGGCACGCTCGGGGCCGGGCACGTCGTGCCCGGCCGCGCGGCCCGCGGGGCTGCGGCGGCTCCCAGCACCGCGGCGGTCCCGGTGTGCCGTGCGGCAACTGAGGAGCGGCCGCACAACGCACCCGGCCGGGAGAGTCCGATGAGGAGACTCTCCCGGCCGGGAATCAGGCGGGGATACGTGGTCGCTCAGCGCCGCGCGGCAGCCGTCCCACGCCGGTACAGCAGGGCGCCACCGGCGAGCAGAGCCACTGCGGCCGCGCCGGCGGCCATCGTGCCCGCGTCGCTGCCGGTCTGAGCCAGCTGACCGGAGGTGCTGGACGAGTCGGCGGGCTGGTCGACGGGGGTGTGCACGACGGGCACCACGGTCCCCGGCAGTTCCGGAACCTCCGGCACCTCAGGGGTGTTCGGGATGTTCGGGATGTTCGGAGTGGTCGGGGTGTCCGGCGTCGTCGGCGTGTCCGGCGTCGTCGGCGTGTCCGGCGTCGTCGGCGTGTCCGGCGTGTCCGGCGTGTCCGGCGTCGTCGGGGTATCCGGCGTCGTCGGCGTGTCCGGCGTGTCCGGCGTCGTCGGGGTATCCGGCGTCGTCGGCGGCTCCACCTCACCGGTGGCGCAGTTGTTGCCGAGAGCCGGGTTGAGCAGGCCGACCACGTCGACGGTGTTCCCGCAGACGTTGACCGGGACATTCACCGGGGCCTGGACCGCGTTGCCGGAGGCGACACCCGGTGAACCCACGGCCGAACCCACGGCGGTGGCACCTGACCCGCTTCCGGCCGATTCGCCCGCGCCGGCGGCACAGCTGTTGCCGAACGCCGGATTGAGCACCCCGATGACGTTCAGGGAATTGCCACACACATTGACCGGCACGTCCACGGGTGCCTGGAGGTTGTTTCCCGACAGTACGCCGGGGGAGCCCGCAGCCTCCGCTTCGGCCTGGGAGTCGGCACTGGCGTACACACTGCTCAGGGACAGAATACTTGTGGCCGCCGCGGCCGTCAGAATTCCCTTGCTGATGACCTGTCGCATCTCTTGTTCTTCCCGCTTTCGCTTCGCGAGCCGGTCCTGGGGGTGCCGGGCGGCACGCCCCAGGACCGGCGGAAAACGACCCTTCAAGGGCTTTATGCGAGGACTGACGGTCAGTCACTCACACAGACGTTGCCGAACGCAGGGTTCAGCAGGCCAATGATGGCGACGGAGTTGCCGCACGCATTGACCGGAACGTGCACGGGGACTTGGATTACGTTCCCCGACAGCACTCCCGGCGAACCGACTGCGACGCCGGTCGCCCCGGTGTCCGCGAAGGCGGGCGAGGCCATGCCCATGGCCATCACCAACCCCGCCAGCACCGTCGTGGTCTTCAACTTCATTTTGGATCCCTTCTGTTCGGTGGTCGTGTCAGCGTCAATGGCAATGCACCAGGCAATGCCGCTGACGCCCTGCCAACGACCCGCGCCCGCCGAAGAAACCCTTTGGACATTCAGACTCCGCGCATTCACTCGGATGCCCGGCGACCACTCCCAGGAATCGGGGTGGAAATTGAACTCAGCTGTTGCTCACGCCGTTGCTGGACAGCACCGGAATGTCGGACAGGATGTGCGACAGCGCCTCGTCGCCCTTGGCCTGGGTCGAGTTCTCCGAGCACTGCTGGTTCTGCGGGCTGGCGAGGACGTTGACGTCCTGGACGCCGACCGGCACGAGACCCACGAGGGAACTCGCGTTGGCCTTGGCGGGCAGGCCGATGCAGGGCTTGTTCAGCGAACCCTGGACGAGCGAAAGCTGCGGACTCATGGAGCCGTACGTGGCCGAGTTCCCGTACACCTGAGAGGCGCCGACGCCGCTGGCGGTCGTGGTGCCCGTGTCGTTGCCGATGGCCAGGGCCTGGGGCGCGGCGGCGGCCGAGGCACCGATTACGGAGGCCGTGATGGCCGCCGTGGCCATCACCTTCTTGATCATCACTTGCTTGCCTTTCTGCAGGAACACTCGAGCTCGTCTGCGCACCGACTCAAACTGAGCCGCAATCGTTTGGTTTCGGAACTTCACCCGAACAGCCCTCATCGCACCGCTGCCGGATCGAGGAAACCGGCTGGATCGGCAAAGAGAATTCCGAGCGGCCACAGCCACGTTCCGCACCGCCCTTTGGAGTGAAGCGGAAGAACCAACTCCGGAGGGCCCTAGTTGGTCAGGAGGCTCCGGGAACGGGCTCTCTCGGTCCTCTCTCACCCCTCAGAAAGGGATCATTCGTGATCAAGAAGGCTATGGCGGCTGCCGCCGTCACCGCGTCCATCGTCGGCGCCTCGGCCGCGGCGGCTCCGCAGGCCCTGGCCATCGGCAACGACACGGGCACCACGAGCGCCAGCGGTGTCGGCGCCTCTCAGATGTTCGGGAACTCGGCCACGTACGGCGCCATGAGCCCGCAGATGGCGCTCATCCAGGGTTCGCTGAACAAGCCCTGCATCGCCCTGCCCGCCAAGGCCAACGCCGGTTCGCTGATCGGTCTCGTGCCGGTCGGTGTCCAGGACGTCAACGTCCTCGCCAGCCCGCAGAACCAGCAGTGCTCGGAGAACTCGACCCAGGCCAAGGGCGACGAAGCGCTCTCGCACATCCTGGACGACATCCCGGTGCTCTCCGGCAACGGCACCAACAACGGCTGACCGTCCCCGTCCGCCCCGGGCCGGGCCGTCGCGGTAC
>NZ_JBSGZO010000573.1:0-4915 GCF_053611045.1 Streptomyces sp. NPDC054841
GGAATGCGCCACCGGCGCCTACGGCTCCGGGGGCGGCTCCGCCGGCGGGCTCCAACACCGCGGGTGTTGCAGCCCGTCGGTAACCGGAATGCCCGGACACCTGTGCTTGAAGCTGACCGGTTCGTTGTCCGGCGACCGGGGGCTCTACTCCCACTCGACCAGGTACCCCAGGTGCCGTACGCATCCCCCGTCGGCGACCAGCGTCGGCTCCCCCGAGTACCAGTCGGGCCGCAGCGACAGCTCGATGCCGTGGTCGTCCGTCGCCCGGACCCCCGGCAGGCCGGCTCCCGGCTCGCCCTTTCCGGGGGCGGGGACGTCCTCCACCGTCAGGCCCTGCGCAGACCATTTCTCGCGGAGCGTGTCGACCGCTGCCTCGTATGAGGCGCGGCTCGCGAAGTCGGGCGCCCAGGTGACGGTCGGCTGGTCACGGGTGACGCCCTCGGAGTCGCGACCGAGGTCGTCCTTGCAGGAGGCGTTGGCCGTGTCGTGCCGGTCCACCACCGACGCGGGGTCCACCCCCAGCCGCCGGACCGCGTCCTCGCCCGCCTCCTGAGTGAGCCTCAGGTGCTCGTGGAACTCCGCTTCCGACATCACCCGGCCGCCGGTCAGCCACGCGCAGCCCAGGACGAGTACCGCGACGAGCAGCACCATCGCCGCACCGCCCACGACGAGTGCCCCGGTGCGGCGCCGACGGAGCGGCGCGGGGTCCGGGGAGTGCGTGGCGGGAGAGGGTGTCGTCGTCATGGGCCCATCCCAACAAGCGGATCCCGCCGGGCAGCACCGCTCCCGTACTCAGACGCCGGTGAGTACACGGGACGCCCGCGCACTTGACCTCGCGGTCCCGTGCGGCCTCGTACCAGAGACGACGCATTGCCGCTGCAGCAGCGGCAGCGGCAACGGCAACGGCAACGGCAACGGCAACGGCAACGGCAGCGGGAGGTTCAGGCCCCGGATCCGGGCAGCACAGAGTGAGACAGCTCACCCAGTTTCGATTCCTGCCGAAAGATCACCTCGAAGCAACGAGAAGACCCCCGTCGTCCTGCGTTTCAGCAGGTCAACGGGGGTCTCACTTCGCGTGGCGGCGCCAGGATTCGAACCTGGGTAGGCTAAGCCGACGGATTTACAGTCCGCTCCCATTGGCCACTCGGGCACACCGCCATGGGATGTCGCGCTGGAGGGCCGCTATTCGGCGGTGCTCCGTGGCAACGACGTAAACGATACCTGATGCCCAGGGGTGCTTCGCCACCGGATTGATCAGCCCTCGGGGCGGGTGCGGGTGGCTAGGCTTTGCGGTGGCGGTCCGGGCAGCCCGGCCGTACCTCTACGCACCCGATACAAGGAGCCACAGGACATGGCCGACTCCAGTTTCGACATCGTCTCGAAGGTCGAGCGGCAGGAGGTCGACAACGCCCTCAACCAGGCCGCCAAGGAGATCTCGCAGCGCTACGACTTCAAGGGCACCGGCGCCACGATCGAGTGGTCCGGCGACAAGATCCTGATGCAGGCGAGCGGTGAGGAGCGGGTCAAGGCGATCCTCGACATCTTCCAGTCCAAGCTGATCAAGCGCGGTATCTCGCTGAAGTCGCTGGACGCGGGCGAGCCGCAGCTCTCCGGCAAGGAGTACAAGATCTTCGCCTCGATCGAGGAGGGCATCTCCCAGGAGAACGCCAAGAAGGTCGCCAAGGTCATCCGTGACGAGGGTCCGAAGGGCATCAAGGCGCAGGTGCAGGGCGACGAGCTGCGGGTCAGCTCGAAGAGCAGGGACGACCTGCAGACCGTGATCGCGCTGCTGAAGGGCAAGGACTTCGACTTCGCGCTGCAGTTCGTGAACTACCGCTGATCGCCGCACCGGCGGTTCCCGGGCGCTCGGGGGCGGTGGCGGCCTGGTCGCTCCGCCCCCGCCTCGCGTTCCGGGCGTGATGTCCGAATACCGCCAGCCGGAGCGGGGCTGCCGACGCAGACTCGTAGCCGCAGGACCGTACGAGGAGAGGACGGAGCCATGACGGTGTACGCGACGGTCGACAGTCCGCTGGGTGAGCTGCTGCTGGTCGGCGAGGAGTCGGCGACCGCCGTGGGCGGTACCGCACTCGCCTCGCTGTCGCTGCCCGGACAGAAGGGCGCGGCCGAGGTCCAGGACACCTGGCGGCACGACCCGGAGGCGTTCGAGGAGATCGCCGGGCAGCTCCGGGCGTACTTCGCCGGTGAGCTGACGCACTTCGCGATCGAGTACGCGCAGGGCTCCGGCACCGACTTCCAGCGGCGCGTCTGGCGGGCGCTGGAGGAGATTCCGTACGGAGAGACGGTGGCGTACGGGCAGATCGCCGAGCGGGTCGGCTCCGCGGGGGCCGGCGTACGGGCCGTGGGGACCGCTATCGGGCGCAACCCGCTGCTGGTCGTACGGCCGTGCCACCGGGTGATCGGTGCCGATGGCGCGCTTCGCGGCTACGCGGGCGGGCTGGAGAGCAAGGAGCGGCTGCTCGGGCTGGAAGGCGCGCTGGTGTCGTGACCGCCGGGCTCTTCCCCAGGGAGCGGGCCGTGATCGCGCCCGGGGCGGTGCACATGCCCGGGTGGCTGTCGGCCGCGCGGCAGCGGAAGCTGGTCGGGGCGTGCCGCGACTGGGCGCGGGGGCCGGTACCGATCCGGCACACCAGGCTGCCGCGCGGCGGCGTGATGTCCGTGCAGACGGTGTGCGTGGGCTGGCACTGGCAGCCGTACCGGTACACGCGCACGGCGGACGATGTGAACGGCGCGGTGGTCGCCGAGTTCCCCGACTGGCTGGTGGAGTTGGGGCGGGAGGCACTGGTCGAGGCCTACCGGGACGTGGCCGCCCACGGCGACGTCGAGGCGGGCGAGGCGTACACACCGGACACGTACACACCCGACACGTACACGCCGGACACCGCGCTGATCAACTTCTATGACGGCGACGCGAGGATGGGCATGCACCAGGACAAGGACGAGCGGTCCGATGCCCCGGTGGTGTCGCTGAGTATCGGCGACACCTGCGTCTTCCGCTTCGGCAACACCGAGAACCGAGGGCAGCCCTACACGGACGTGGAGCTGGTGTCCGGGGACCTGTTCGTCTTCGGCGGGGCCTCGCGCTTCGCGTACCACGGGGTTCCGAAGGTGCGTCCGGGCACGGCCGATCCGGCGCTGGGCCTGACCGGCCGGCTGAACATCACCCTCCGGGAGACCGGGCTCCAGGGCTGAGCTCAGGCCCTACCGGGAACGCGAGTGGCCGAACAGGATCCGGTACGCGATCAGCAGCACAAGCGCACCGCCGATGGCGGACACCCATGTGGCGCCGTCGTAGAACTCCTTGGTGATCGGCCGGTCGAGGAAGCGGGACGATATCCAGCCGCCGATGAAGGCGCCCGCGATACCGATGACGGTGGTGCCGATCAGTCCGCCCGGGTCGCGCCCGGGCAGCAGGATCTTGGCGATGATCCCGGCGAGCAGCCCCAGGACGATCCAGCTGATGAAGCCCATGCCGTGCCCAGCCTTTCTTCGTGCACGTTCCTCGTGCGGTGTTGTTCTCTTCAGACGCCCCGCGGACGGGGCGCGGTTGCGACGATCCGTAGGGTGCTGCACATGACACAGGAGCTGCGACGGTCACTGGGCGTGTTCGACGCCGTCGTCATCGGGCTGGGCTCGATGGTCGGAGCCGGGATCTTCGTGGCGCTGGCGCCCGCGGCCGGGGCCGCCGGCTCCGGGCCGCTGCTGCTCCTGGGACTGGGGCTGGCCGCGGTGGTGGCGTACTGCAACGCGATGGCGTCGGCACGGCTCGCGGCCCGGTACCCCGCGTCGGGCGGGACCTATGTGTACGGGCGGGAGAGGCTCGGCCCGTTCTGGGGCTGTCTGGCGGGCTGGGGGTTCGTCGTCGGCAAGACCGCCTCGTGCGCGGCGATGGCGCTGACCGTCGGTGCGTACGTCTGGCCCTCACAGGCGCATGCGGTGGCGGTCGCCGCGGTCGTGGCGCTGACTGCCGTGAACTACGGGGGCGTTCAGAAGTCGGCGTGGCTGACCCGGGCGATCGTGGCGGTCGTGCTCGCGGTCCTGGCGGCGGTGGTCGTCTCCTCCCTCACATCGGTGTCGGCGGATCTCGGGCGGCTTGAGGCGGGCGGCTCGGGCGGCGGCGCGGGAGGCGTCCTGCAGGCCGCCGGGCTGCTGTTCTTCGCGTTTGCCGGGTACGCGCGGATCGCCACCCTCGGCGAGGAGGTACGGGACCCGGCCCGGACGATCCCGCGGGCGATTCCACTGGCGCTCGGTATCGCGCTCGCCGTGTACGTATGTGTCGCGGTGGCGGTCCTTTCCGTGCTGGGGGCGGGGCAGTTGGGGCAGGCGACGGCTCCGCTGGCGGATGCCGTACGGGCGGCCGGGGTGGAGTGGCTGGCCCCGGTGGTGCGGGTGGGCGCGGCGGTGGCCGCGCTCGGCTCGCTGCTGGCGCTGATCCTCGGTGTCTCGCGTACGACGCTGGCGATGGCCCGGGACGGCCACCTTCCGCGCACGCTCGCGGCCGTCCACCCCCGCTTCCAGGTGCCGCACCACGCGGAGGCGGCGGTGGGTGCGGTGGTGGCTGTGGTCGCGGCGACGGCCGATGTGCGGGGTGCGATCGGCTTCTCTTCGTTCGGTGTGCTCGTGTACTACGCAATTGCCAACGCCTCTGCCTGGACGCTCAGTTCCAGGTGGCGAGTTCTCGCCGGGTGCGGGCTCGCGGGGTGCCTGACGCTGGCCTTCGCCCTGCCGCTGTCCTCGGTGGTGTCGGGGGCGGCGGTACTGGCGGTGGGGGCCGGTGCGTACGCGGTACGGGCCCACTGGAGCCGATAGCGCGGCACCGGGGACGGGGCGCCGCCAGTCGGCCCGGGCCCCTGTCCGGCCTGACCGGCCGGAAAGGGCCAGAGTGTGTCTTCAAAGT
>NZ_JBSGZO010000574.1:0-4907 GCF_053611045.1 Streptomyces sp. NPDC054841
GCCTTGAAGGTCGCGGGAGGGCCACCGGCCGGTGCATGGACCGCAGGGCTGCTACTTCAGGGGGTCGATGTTCCCGCCGCCCTTGCTGCCCTCCTGCTGGATCTGCTGCTTGAGCTGGCGGGCCTTCTCCTTGAGCCGCTGACGCTCCTGCGGGTCAGTGGCACGCTCCGCGGCCTGCTCCATCTCCTGCACCTTCTGGCGCATCTGCTGGGTACGACCGGACTCGCCTGCTGCGCTCATGGTCACTCCTTGGTTCTCTCGGTGGATGAGCGGGCCACATCAGCGAAACAGCACCCCTGCGCATGCGCACTTCGAACGCTCACCCACCGTTATCTGCGCAGCACTCCGCCGTGTGCGTGAGAACTCGAATGCTTCCAGGGCCACCGCCGGGCAGCGGGTGCCCGATTCCCCGGGTACGGGCTTGCCGTCGTCGTTCACGGCAGTGGTTCCCGCACGACGCCGGCGATGACCGTGGTCACGACCTTGTGGACAGCTCCAGCTTCCGGCGGGGTGCCTTTCCGGTCGGCGAACAGCATGTGCACGGCCCCGATCAGCGTGGGAGCGAGCGTGTCGACGTCGGCATCCGCCGCGACGCGGCCCAGTTCCCGCTCGGCGGTGAGGTAGGAGGCGATCATGGCCGCAGCTTCCGTCAGGACCGGGACGCCGGTCGGCCTGGCCCGGCGCAGCCGGGCGCGCAGGTCGTCCCGGGAGGTGACGAGGCCGACGATCGCCACAGCGACCGACCCGAACAGGGCCATCAGCGCGTCGGTGAGGTTGTCGGCGACGGTCCCGGTACCGGCGGAGTTGCGCAGGGCGGCGGCCTGGTGATCGAGCCGCGCGATGCGGTCCAGCACGAGCTCGGCGAGGAAGGCGTCGAAGTCGGCGAAGTGCCGGTGCAGGACGCCCTTGGCGCAGCCCGCCTCCGTGGTGACCGCCCGGCTGGTGAGCGCGCTCGGCCCGTCCCGTAGCAGGACGCGCTCGGCGGCGTCGAACAGTTGGTCCCGCACGTCGCGGATGGCTACTCCCGTGGGCACCGCGTATCTCCTTCTTCTCTTGACCGGCCGGCCCGTTGTGATTGACGAGTGGGCATGTGCCCACTCATAGTGGGCGCATGCCCACTTTACCGCCGGAGCCCGCTCCTTGCCCCGAGCATGCGTCCCATCAACACCGACAGGTGGCCCAGTCGTTCGGTTCGAACGCCGACCGCTACGACCGGGCTCGGCCCCGTTACCCCCAAGCCATGGTGGACCGGATCGTCGCTGCCGGCCCCGGCCCGGACGTCCTCGACGTCGGCTGCGGCACCGGCATCGTGGCCCGGCAGTTCGAAGCGGCCGGCTCACGGGTGCTGGGCGTCGACGTCGACGCCCGGATGGCCGATCTGGCGCGACAGCGCGGACTTGACGTCGAGGTGGCGTCGTTCGAGGCCTGGGACCCGGCCGGCCGGAAGTTCGACGCCGTCGTCTCAGGACAGACCTGGCACTGGGTGGACCCGGTCGCCGGAGCCGCCAAGGCGGCGCAGGCACTGCGCCCCCGTGGTCTGCTGTCTCTGTTCTGGAACGCGGGCCAACCCTTGCCCGAAGTGGCGGAAGCCTTCGCCGAGGTCTACCGCCGGTTGGTACCTGACTCGCTCGCGGCTCGTCAGTCGACGGTGTCGGCCGTGGACGGGTACACGGCGCTGTGCGCCAAGGCGGCCGATGGGATACGGGAGGTGGGCGCATTCACGGACCCCGAACAGTGGCGATTCGACTGGGAACAGCCCTATACGCGGGACGAGTGGCTGGATCAGCTGCCCACCCAGGGTGCCTTCACCCAACTCCCGCGGGCCAAGCTGGAGAAGGTGCTGGCGGGCGTCGGCGCCGCCATCGACGCAGTGGGAGGCAGCTTCACGATGCGCTACGCCACGGTGGCGGTCACCGCGGCGCGAACCGATTCCGCCTGACCCGGCTCTACGGTCTCTGCGCCGCTCCCCGGACGCGACCCGTGCGGCTCACCCCCTCGCCCCCTTCTCGCCCGCGCTCCCGTACCAGGGGCCGGGCGGCAAGGCTGCGAAACGGGACGGATAGAGTCGCGGGCATGCCTGCTCCTGCAATCCTCAGTGACGTCGTCCATGCCTTGCGCAGGGAACAGGGGGAGGAGGACGCAGGTATCACCTTCGACCACGGTCCGTCCCCCGTCGACCGGATCGACGTGATGGTCTACCGTGCGCCGGATCCCACGGCCGCCACGCTCTTCGCGACGATCGGGATGTCGGCTCAGGCCATGCCGCCCCGTGAGGGACGACCCGGCGGCCGTGCGGAACTCCGCTTGCTCCGGCGCGGGATCGTCCAGCCGGACGACGAAGGTCTGATCGCGATGAAGCTCGCGAACCTGGCGGCTTATCCATGGATGTGCGGCCGGGCGCTCGGCTGGGGCGAAGTGGTTTCCTTCCCGGACGACATTCCGACGTTCCCGGGCTGTCGCAGTGTGTTCCTGGCGGGGCCCTGGGCGACCGGGCAGCTGGACTTCATCGAGACGCGAGCCGAACGGGTGCGGGTGGTCAACGTCGTGCCGATCAGCGAGGCGGAACGCGCCGATGCGCTGGCGGCCCGACCGGAGGCGTTCTTCAGTGACCTGCTCGACTCACGGGATGCCCTCACGCCACCCGTCCTGGCCTGACGATCGATCGTCGACGATCTCCTGAACGCTCACCCATGCGCGCTCCGAGGGGCAGCATGACCTCGCACCGGGATCTCTTGACGGACCGTCATGAGACGGTACGGGGATGACGTCATCACCGGCACTTCACGGCCGGGCGGCCCGACTGCGCCGGCTCGGTCGCGGACCCCGCGCACCTGGTGGCGTGTACGGAACTCGTCGTACGGGAATTCGGCCGGCTCGACATCTTCGTCAACGGGGTTGTGATGGGGAACGCCATGACCTGGCCGTCGGCCCTGCCTCGTCCGGAGCCGACACCGGACAGGACCTGAGAGACAGAAGCTAAGCCCTTGGGACGGTGCCGGCGGTCCAGCGCTGGTTGCTTTCCCCGTCGGCCGGGTCGAAGCCGAGGGAACTGCCCTCGGAGCCGTCCACGGGTTCAAGGGCGAAGTCCGGCGCGATCATTGGGTGTATCGCTCCTGAACCATCGGCGGCGAAGAGCAGGTTCAGACCGTTCTTGCCCTCGACCGAGGCGCAGGACCAGATGCCGGCGCCGCGGTCGGTGTCACCGCGCGAGTCGAGGCAGTAGTCCGGGTCCGCGTTGCTGCGCAGGAGACCGTTGGAGTCAAGGCTCCACCGCTGGGTCCGGGCACCGTTGCAGCGGGCCGTGACGACGTCCGTGCGGTTCTCCATGACGCCGTTCTCGATGTCCAGGCACAGTCCGGAACGCGCGTTGACGACCTGGACGTAGCCGCCTCCCGGGGCGATGGGCACAGGCCGGGGAGGGGCGCTCGGCGAGGGGGCAGGCGCCGGGGGCTCAGGGGCAGGTGCGGACGTGCTGGGGCTCGCCGAGCGCGAGGGCTTCTTCGACGGTTTCCGAGTGGGGCTCGCCGACAGGACGGGCGGGGGCGAGGCCGGGGTGGGCCAGGCCGCCTGGACCGGGGGCTCCTCCGCGCGCCGCGCCGTGACGGGGTCCTCGGAGGAGGACTGCAGCAGGGCGCCGGAAACGACGGCGCCTGCGACGGCCACCGCGACGAGGACGACGGTCGGAGACGGCCGCCGCGCGCCCTCCGGTGGCGTTCCGCCGCTCCGTGGCGCCCTGCCGAAGGCGGTGAACCCCCATCTGCCGGCCGTGGACCTCGACCGGTCGGGCCGTGCCGGAACGGGGTCGGACAGGCCGGGCACGGTACCGCGGGCCACATAGGCCGATCCGCCCCACCGGAGCAGGCCCTCCGCAATCACGGCCCGGGGGTTGTCCGCCATCCGTGCGAGCTCGGTGACCAGCCGGGTGCATCGCGGGCACTCCGACAGATGGATCGTCAGGTCCTCGCTGCGTCGCCGGTCCTCCGGCCGCGCCGCCGCCTCGATGATGCGGCGGAATCCCAGGCACTTCCGGTCCCCGCCACGCTCCAGATACGCATGGATGTAGGCCTGTCGCATCGCGTTGTGGGCCTTGTCCCGCAACTCGGCGACCATGCTCGGCCGGATGCCGAGGCAGGTGGCGACCGTCGCGTCCGGTTCCTCGTCCACCACCGCATACCAGAGGACGCCCCGCGTCACCTCCGGCAGCCGGTAGAAGCCGGTGAGCATGGCGGACGAGGCCTCGGAACGAAGGCGCCGGGTCCCGGGCATTCCTGATGCGATGCCGGCGGCGTCGGCGCTGTCGGCACCGCCGGCGGTGTCAGCGATGTCGGCGGTGTCGGCGGTGTCGTCGGTCCATGCGACGAAGTCGGGTTCGAGTCGGTCCCGGCGGCCGCCGGCCGCCCAGCTGAGCCCCACCCGCTGAACGAGCATCAGCAGGTGGTGACGCCAGTTCCCCCGGGGTTCGATGCCCCGGCACGCCTCTTGGGCGGCAAGGCCGAAGGCCTGGACCGCCAGCTGGTAACCGGAGCCATGGTTGCGCCCGCAGAGCCGGGCGTACGTCAGGACCGCCGGCATGTGGCGGCGTTTGAGCTCCTGCGTGGCCGGATAGGCGGGCGGGGCACCGGCGCGGATGCGTTCGGTGAGCTCCGCGTCCGACAGGGTGGCGTAGTCCGCTTTCTCACCCGCGGGATCCGGACCGACCCGGTGGAGCTCTGGCACCCTGACTCCTCGTTCACTACGGCGCACCGACCGGCCTGCCCAACCGGTGATCCGCCGGTGTTACCAGCTGGAAACAAGAGCCCATGGTGAAGCAGGAAAGCCTGCGGGGAAAGGTGTTCCCGTGGGTAAGTCGTCACCGGAACGGAAGACGACCGCGTGCGGGTCGATGCCGGTCCAGGGAGGGGCCGGGG
>NZ_JBSGZO010000575.1:0-4899 GCF_053611045.1 Streptomyces sp. NPDC054841
GCGAGAGGCGGCGAAGATGGTGGGATGAACGCGTTCGACCTCGCCACCCTGCGGCCTCGGCTCCCCTCCCCCCTGGAGGCGGTCGAGGACGAGCGCTTCGCACGGCACGGCGTCCGGCTGCTGCTCAAGCGGGATGATCTGATCCACCCGGATCTGCCGGGCAACAAGTGGCGCAAGCTGGCGCCGAATCTGCTCGCCGCCGCCGGGAGTACGGTCCTGACCTTCGGTGGCGCCTATTCCAACCATCTGCGTGCCACGGCCGCCGCCGGCCGGCTGCTGGGCTTCCGCACCATCGGTGTCGTACGGGGTGACGAACTCGCCGGGCGGCCCCTCAACCCGTCACTTGCCGCATGCGCCGCCGACGGGATGCGGCTGCACTTCGTGGACCGCGCGACGTACCGCCGCAAGGCCGACCCGGAGGTACTGGCGGCCCTGCTCGACCGCTTCGGGGAGCACGGAGAGCACGGAGAGCACGGAGAGCACGGAGAGTGTTACGTCGTCCCGGAGGGCGGCAGCAACGCGCTTGCCGCCCGCGGCTGTACGGAGCTCGGACGCGAGCTGCGCGGCGTGGCCGATGTGGTGGCCGTGGCGTGCGGGACCGGTGGGACGCTCGCCGGGCTCGCGGCCGGGCTCGCACCGGGACAGAAGGCGCTCGGCGTGCCCGTACTGAAAGGCGGCTTCCTGGGCGAGGAGATACGCGCCCTTCAGCAGGACGCCTTCGGCGGACCGGCGGGCGACTGGTGGCTCGACGAGCGTTTCCACTTCGGTGGCTACGCCCGTACCGGCCCCGGGCTCGACGCGTTCGCCGACGATTTCGAGGCGCGGCACGGGCTGCCCGTCGAACGTCTCTATGTCGCCAAAATGCTGTACGGACTTGTCGCCCTCACCGAGGAGGGCGCCTTCACACCCGGAACGGTCGTCGCGGCCGTGATCACGGGAAGCCCCGGAACTCTGGGAAGCCCGGCCGGCCCGGAGAGTCCAGCGGGCCCCGGAAGTCCCGCCGGCCCGGCAAGCCCGGAACGTCCCGCCGGCCCAGGAAGCCCGGCGAGCCCGGGAAGTCCCGTAAGCAGCCCTCAGTCCTCGCCCTCCCGGTAGGCCGCCGCCTCCTCCAGGTCGAGCCCGCGCAGCAGCGTACGCATCATCTCGTCGTCGATGCGCCGCTCGTCGCGCAGCCGCACGAAGACCTCCCGCTCCGACTGGATCACTTCGCGGGCGAGCCGCCGGTAGGTCTGGTCGACGGACTCTCCAGTGATGGGGTTTCCCGCCCCCAGCCGCTCCCAGGGCGAGTTCCTGCGGCGTTCGAGAACCGTGCGCAGCCGGTCGGCGAGCGGTCCCGGCAAGGCGTTGCGCTCGTCGGCGAGCAGCTCCTCCAGGCGCTCCTCGGCCGCCCGGGACGCCTCGCTCTGAGCCTGTGCCTCC
Source organism: Streptomyces sp. NPDC054841 (assembly GCF_053611045.1). NCBI lineage: Bacteria > Bacillati > Actinomycetota > Actinomycetes > Kitasatosporales > Streptomycetaceae > Streptomyces > Streptomyces sp. NPDC054841. The sequence goes on from NZ_JBSGZO010000575.1 coordinate 1,420, forward strand.
TCCAGAGTGAGGGCCTGGGGATCGCGCTGCGGCAGCTTCAGGGCACGGATCAGCAGCGGCAGGGTCAGCCCCTGCACCACCAGTGTCCCGATCACCGTGGTGAAGGTGAGGAAGAGGACGAGGTTACGGTCGGGGAAGGGCTCCCCGCCGGGCACGGTGAGGGGGATGGAGAAGGCGATCGCCAGGGAGACCACTCCGCGCATTCCGGCCCAGCCGACGATCATGGGTGCCTTCCAGGTCACGCCCGGCTCCCGTTCCCTGATCCGGCTCGACAGCGCCCGCGGCAGGAAGGTGGCTGGGAAGACCCAGATGTACCGCACCACGACGACGGCGACGAAGACGCCGACGGCGTACCCGGCGGCCTCCCAGATCCCGTACGCGCCGAGCCCCTGGACGACGAACGGGAGCTGCAGCCCGATCAGCGCGAAGACCGACGACTCCAGGAGGAAGGCGACCATCTTCCAGACGGCCGCCTCCTGAAGCCGGGTGGCGAAGTCGACCTGCCAGGCCCGGTGCCCGAGGAAGAGGGCGACGACCACGACGGCCAGCACGCCGGAGGCCCCGACCTGCTCGGCGGCGGCGTAGGCGATGAAGGGGATGAGCAGGGAGAGGGTGTTCTGGAGCAGGGCTTCCTTCAGGTGCGTGCGCAGCCAGTGGATCGGCACCATCAGGACCAGCCCGACGCCGATGCCGCCGACCGCCGCGAGCAGGAACTCACCGATACTTCCGGCCCAGCTCAGGCCCTCGCCGAGCGCCGCGGCCACGGCCACCCTGTACGCGGTGATCGCGGTGGCGTCGTTCACCAGGGACTCGCCCTGGAGGATCGTGGTGATGCGGTTCGGCAGACCGAGGCGGCGGGCGATCGCGGTGGCGGCCACGGCATCGGGCGGGGCCACGACCGCCCCGAGGACGAGTGCCGCGGTCAGCGGAAGGCCGGGCACCAGCAGATAGGCGAACCAGCCGACGACGACCGTCGCGAAGAGCACATAGCCGACCGACAGGAGGGCGATCGGCCTGATGTTGGCCCGCAGATCGAGGTACGAGCTCTCCACGGCGGCCGAGTGCAGCAGCGGGGGGAGGATCAGCGGCAGCACGATGTGCGGGTCGAGGGTGTAGTCCGGGACCCCGGGGACGTACGAGGCGATCAGCCCGATCGCGACGAGCAGCAGCGGGGCCGGCACCGGTGTCCTCCGGGCCGCCCCCGCGATCACGGCGCTCGCCGCGATCAGCGCCACCAGAGGCAATGCGTCCATTTCCCCGACCTCACGTCCGTCGCCCGCGTCGTAATCTGGCAATCATGAGCGAGTGCCCACATGTTCTCGACCTGCCGCGCCCCGAGCCCGCACAGCTGAGCCACACATGTCTCGAGTGCCTGGCGGACGGAACGCATCCGGTGCAACTGCGCCTCTGCCTGACCTGCGGGCATGTGGGGTGCTGCGACTCGTCGGTGAGCCGGCACGCGTTCCGGCACTCCGAGGGGGCGGAACATCCTGTCATGCGTACCCTGGAGCCCGGAGAGAGCTGGCGCTGGTGCTTCGTGGACGGTTCGATCGTCTGACGTGTGGGTACGTCAACCATCCGCCGGCTCTTCGCAATTGAGACCCGCAGACCTCTAGCCACTGTCCGTACTCATAGGCTTACCATGAGTGACAGCGTCGGGTAGGGGTCCCGGCGACACGGCACCATGGATCACGGTAGCGTCGCCAGTCCAGGTACTTGGCTGCGCACCGACGCGCGGCCCTCGGCTCCGGGAGCGTCCTCCCGGGGCCTCGATCGACCTTGTGCCACCTTGGAGGTGAGGGTGTCCCAGATCGCAGGCGAGCCCGGGACTCAGGACTTCGTGGAAGTCCGGCTGCCCGCTGCGGGTGCCTACCTGTCCGTGCTGCGTACGGCCACGGCCGGCCTCGCGGCGCGCTTGGACTTCACCCTCGACGAGATCGAGGACCTGCGCATCGCTGTCGACGAGGCCTGCGCGATCCTGCTGCAGCAGGCCGTCCCGGGATCCGTCCTCAGCTGCGTCTTCCGGCTCGTCGACGATTCCCTGGAGGTCACGGTCTCGGCTCCGACGACCGACGGCCGCGCCCCGGAGCGCGACACCTTCGCCTGGACGGTGCTCTCGGCACTGGCCGGCAAGGTCGACTCCTCCGTCGCGGACGACCGTACGGTCTCCATCAGCCTGTACAAACAGCGCGGCGCGGGACCCGGGCCGGCGTGAGGGACGGGGACGGTCCGGTGCGTGACGAGGAGCGCATTCCCGGAGTGCCGAACGGCGGGCGTGCGGCTCCGGCGGAGCCGGCGCGTGTGCCGGCGGGCATCCCGGAGCAGCAGGCCAGGCCGCACCCGGTGGACGAGCGCGACGGCCTTTCGGCCACGGTGGAGCAGGCGCAGGCAGAGCGGGCGGCCCATATGAGCGAGCACGAGCACGACTCCAAGGAACACGAGCACCACGATCCGAACGACCGGAGCGAGGCGCGGTCGATGTTCATCGCGTTGCGCAAACTTCCTGAAGGCTCCCCCGAGCGTGCCGAGCTCCGGAATCAGCTGGTGCGGATGCACCTGCCCCTGGTCGAGCACCTGGCCCGCCGCTTCCGCAACCGCGGCGAGCCGCTCGACGATCTGACCCAGGTCGCCACGATCGGCCTGATCAAGTCGGTGGACCGGTTCGATCCGGAGCGGGGCGTCGAGTTCTCGACGTACGCGACTCCCACGGTCGTCGGCGAGATCAAGCGCCACTTCCGCGACAAGGGCTGGGCGGTCCGGGTGCCGCGCCGTCTCCAGGAGCTGCGGCTCGCGCTGACGACGGCGACCGCCGAGCTCTCCCAGCAGCACGGCCGCTCGCCGACGGTCCATGAGCTGGCCGAGCGCCTCGGGATCTCCGAGGAGGAGGTCCTGGAGGGCCTGGAGTCGGCGAACGCGTACTCGACGCTGTCGCTGGACGTGCCCGACACCGACGACGAGTCCCCGGCGGTCGCGGACACGCTGGGCGCGGAGGACGAGGCCCTGGAGGGCGTCGAGTACCGCGAGTCGCTGAAGCCGCTGCTGGAGGATCTGCCGCCGCGGGAGAAGCGGATTCTGCTGCTTCGCTTCTTCGGCAACATGACGCAGTCGCAGATCGCCCAGGAGGTGGGCATCTCCCAGATGCACGTCTCCCGCCTGCTGGCCCGCACACTCGCACAGCTCCGCGAGAAGCTGCTGGTGGAGGAGTAGGGGGCTGCGCCCCCAGCCCTTCCGGGAGGTCCCTTGGGGCCGGCACTCCGAAGCCGCACCCGGCGACCGGACCCCGGAGGGGCCGGCGTCTGTCTTCTGGATCAGGCCGGATCAGTGAGCGTGCGTGCCGGCGCACGCGAGCCCGGCAAGATCGACCGGACAGGACCTAGTGCTGTGGCCGGAAAGGTTCACCGGCTCGCGACGCCCTGCACGGCACCTCGCTGCGTTGTCGCATCACCCAAGTACGTCCAGTACGAGGGCGATACTCCGCCT
>NZ_JBSGZO010000576.1:0-4881 GCF_053611045.1 Streptomyces sp. NPDC054841
GGTACCGGCGGCCCCGGGGATCCCGGAGGTGTCCGGCCGGGGCGGCGTTTCGGAGGACGCCGGGGTGTTCACCGTCGCCGGTGGCGCGTCGGCACCGGTCTCGGCGGCGGTCGGCTCGGGGAGCACGTCGGACGGCGGTGACGCGGACGACGGCCCCGCGGACGACGGCCCCGCGGACGACGGCCCCGCGGACGACGGCCCCGCGGACGACGGCCCCGCGGACGACGGCCCCGCTGCCGACGGCCCTGCGGCCGGCGGTTCGGCGGTCGCGAGGGCCGCGAGCCGGCCGGCCAGCGCGGTCGCGGTCCTCGCCTTCGCCAGCTCCTCCGCCTCGGCGTCGTCCAGTACCGCCATGCCCGCGCCGGTGTTCGCTGCCACTCTTCGGGCCAGCTCGCCCACGATCTCGGCCCGCTTGATGGAGTCGATGCTCAGATCCGCTTCCAGATCCAGACCGGGCTCGACCATGTCCGCCGGATAGCCCGTGCGTTCGCTGATGATCTCCACCACCATGCGCAGGACGTCCTGTTCGGACAGCGACTGCACGGACGACGGCTGTGCGGACGGCGGCTGCGTGGACGGTGACTGTCCGGACGGTGACTGTGCGGACGGCGCCACGTCCGCGGATACCGAGGACCACGGTTCGGGTTCGGCCACGGATAACGAGTCCGCGGCTGTTAAGGCGGGCGCCCACGACCGCTCAGCCGACGGCCCGGGCGCAGGCCGGCCGACTCCCTCCCCGGGCTGCCCGAGCGCCTGACCGCCGAAGTAGGTGAGCAGGACATCGCGCTGCGCCGCCACCATCTCCCGGCTGGTACGCAGGAATTCGGCGATCAGCGCGTCCTGCCGGGCCACGGCCGCCCCGTCGGCGGCTCCCTCGGTGTGGTTCGTCGTCACAGTCGTCTCCACGACACGTCGGGCCGGTGCCAGGGCACCGGGCAGAAGATCGCCGGACGCGGTGCGGACCAGATGCCCGTCGACCGTCCAGCCGGGCTGCCGCTGCGCGGGGGCGCGGCTCGCGTCCACCACGTCGCGTCCCCGGAACATCCAGCCGGTACGTACCGGAAGTCCCGCGACCGCCAGCTGGGCGAGCGCCCCGAGCAGCCCGGGCAGGCCGCTGTCCGGTCGCGGCTCACAGGCGACGACGCGGTGCGGGCGGTCCCCGAGGATGTCGGCGACCAGACGGGTCAGCACCCGGCCGGGACCGGCTTCGACGAAGACCCGGGCCCCGGCCTCGTACATCGCCTCGATCTGGTCCGCGAACCGGACCGGGGCGCCGATCTGGGCGGCCAGTTCCGCACGGATCGCCTCGGGCCCTTCGTCGTACGCGAGCGCCGTGCGGTTCGACCACACCGGGAACTCCGTCGCCCTTACCGGACGTTCCGCGAGGGCACGTGCGAACCGCTCGCCCGCCCCGGCCACCACCGGGCTGTGGAAGGCGCAGGCGACCGGCAGGCGTTTGGCACCGTGGCCCGCCTCGCGCAGCAGGCGCACCGCCGTGTCCACGGCCGCCGAGGTACCGGAGATCACCGTCTGCCGTGGCGCGTTGTGGTTGGCGACCACGAGCCCGCGGACGGTGCCCGGGTCCGCGGTGCTCAGCGTTCGCTCGACTTCCGCGGCCGACGCACCCACCGCCGCCATGGCTCCCGGATCGTCCCCGGCCGCGGCGAGGATCGCGCGGGCCCGCTCAGCACTCAGCTCCAGCAGGGTCTCCGGGTCGATCGCACCGGCGGCGCACAGGGCCACCAGCTCTCCGTAGCTGTGGCCGGCCGCCATGTCCGGTACTACCCCGGCCCGGGTGAGCAGGATGTGGGCGGCGAGGTCCACGATCCCGAGGGCGGGCTGGGCGACCCTGGTGTCCGTGATGGCGGTACGCCGACGCTCGCGCGCGCCCTCGTCGAAGGAGGCCGGCGGATACAGCGCCGCGGCGGTGTCTCCGCCGAGCGCCAGCAGATGGTGCAGCTCCGGGAAGGCCGTGAAGACGTCCGCGAACATGCCGGGGCGCTGGCTTCCCTGGCCCGGGAAGAGAAAGGCGACCTTTCCCTGCGCTCCGGTACCCCGCACCCCGTTCTCCGGATCCGCAGTGTCTGCGGTGTCTGCGGTATTCGCGGTGTCGGCGGTGTTCGTGCTGTCCGCGGTCTCCGCGGTGTTCGCGGTGTCCGCGACGTGGATCCCGGCTGCCGGATCGTGTTCACCGGCCAGGACCCGCCGCAACTGCGCGCACAGCCCGTCGGGATCGGTGGCGACGACGGCGGCCCGGACGGGACCGGTCCCCGTGTCGCTGCGGCGGGAGGCGGCCGCGGCCAGATCGCGCAGCCGCCACCGCCGGGCGCCGTTCACCTCGGCCGAGGCGAGGTCCAGCAGCTCCCGAACCGCCCGGTGCGCGGCCGCGGTGTCCCTCCCACGGAAGGTGAACAGCTCGGCCGGCCAGGCGTCCCGGCCGTGGACCGGTGGCGCCGCGCCGCCGTGGCCGCTCAGCACCACGTGGAAGTTGGTGCCGCCGAAACCGAACGCGCTCAGCCCCGCGATCCGCCGCTCCGGCGGCGTCGCCCAGGGCAGGGCCTCACGGTGGAAGGCGAACGGGCTGCGCTCCTCCTGCCAGGCGGGGTTGGGCCGTTCCAGATGCAGGGTGGGCGGTCTGACCCCGGTGTGCAGGGCCATCGCGGTCTTGATCAGTCCGGCCAGTCCGGCCGCGCACTTGGTGTGCCCGATCTGCGACTTGACCGACCCCAGCACACAGCTGCCCGGGCGGGCTCCCGCCTCCTCGAACACCTCGGTGAGGACGGTCAGCTCGGTCCGGTCGCCGACGACGGTGCCGGTTCCGTGCGCCTCGACCAGACCGACCTCGGCCGGTGACGTACCGGCGTTGCGGTAGGCCCGTGACAGCGCCGCCCGCTGGCCCTCGGGCCGGGGAGCGGTCAGGCCGAGCGAGCGCCCGTCGCTCGAGCTGCCGACGCCCTTGACCACTCCGTAGATGCGGTCGCCGTCGCGCTCCGCGTCGGCCAGCCGCTTGAGGACCACGCAGGCCACCCCCTCGCCCAGGGCGATTCCGTCGGCCGAGCTGTCGAAGGCCCGGGAGCGACCGGTGGGGGAGAGAGCGTGAACCGACGTGAACAGCAGGTAGTCGTTGATGCCGTTGTGCAGATCCGCGCCCCCGCACAGGACGAGGTCGCTGGTGCCGGTGACGAGGTCCTTGCAGGCGACGTCCAGCGCCGCGAGCGAGGAGGCGCAGGCCGCGTCGACGGTGAAGTTGGGCCCGCCGAGGTCGAGCCGGTTCGCGATCCGGCCGGAGATGACATTGGCGAGCATTCCGGGGAACGAGTCCTCGGTCAGTTGCGGAAGCTGCCGTTCCAGTCCCTCCGGCACCGTGCCGTAGTACGAGGGCAGGACGGCCCGCAGCGTGGCCGCGTTGGAGAGGTCGCTGCCCGGTTCCGCGCCGAACACCACACCCGTGCGGGAGCGGTCGAAGGCCCGGCCGTTCTCGCCGTACCCCGCGTCATCGAGGGCCTGCCGGGCGGCTTCCAGGGCCAGCAGCTGCACGGGCTCGATGCTGCCGAGCGAGGCCGGTGGTATGCCGTAGCGCAGCGGGTCGAACGGGACCGGGGGCAGGAATCCGCCCCACTTGGACGTGACCGCACCAGCCTGCCCCGCATCAGCCTGCCCCGCATCAGCCTGTCCCGCGCCACCCGGCTCGGCCGCATAGTGCACGGCCGGGTCCCACCGCTCCGGGGGGACCTCGCCGACCGCGTCGGCGCCGTCCAGGACGTTCGCCCAGAACGTGGCGAGGTCCGGGGCCTCGGGGAACATGCAGGCCATTCCGACCACGGCCACATCGAGCGGCGGGGGCGGCTCCGGCAGCTCGGAGTGCCGGCCGGTCGTGCTGCCGGTGCCGAGGCGCTCGCGCAACTCCGCGGTGCGCTCGGTGAGGAACCGTGCGGCACCGGGGACCACCGAGGTGTGCAGCGCCGCGACGGAGGTGACCGCCGAGCGGAGCACGGCGACCTCCCCGGCCATGAACATGCCGTCCGCCAGCTGGCGTTCCTCGTCCACGGACACCAGGCCGCCGTCGCCGTCCCGCTCGACGCCCTTGGCCGCGATCCGCAGCCTGCCGACGTTGAGCCGCTCCAGCCGCTCCCAGATCTGCCGGTCACCGAGGCCCTCCGCCCGCAGCCGGGCCTCCACCGTGCCGTAGCCGTCGCTGAACGGGCTGGGCACGCAGCGGGTGGCGTGGCCCGGCGCCGTCTCCAGCAGCGTGGTGCGCTCCGCGGCCAGTACGCGGCGCTGGAAAAGTGGCTGGACGGCGCCGCGCCCCACCGCCTCCTCGGTGAACAGATAGGCCGTGCCCATGAGGACGCCGACGGCGCAGCCGCGTGCGGTCAGCGGCGCGGCGAGTGCCGCGGCCATCGCCGAGGACCGCTCGTCGTGGATCCCGCCGGCGAGAAACACCTCGATCCCCTCGGCGGCGGCCGGCGCCCCGGAACCGTCCGCGCCGTTCCGTGCTCCGTCGAGGAAGTCCTGGAGCACGCCGAGCTGCGCCTCCCACAGCGGGAAGCTGTTGCGCGGCCCGACATGGCCGCCGCACTCCGCGCCCTCGAAGACGAACCGCCGCGCGCCGGCGTCGAGGAACTGCCGCAGCAGGCCCGGAGAGGGTACGTGCAGAAACGTGGTGATGCCGGCCTCTTCGAGCACCCGCGCCTGCGAGGGGCGGCCGCCGGCGATGATCGCATGCGTGGGGCGGCACGCCCGTACGGCCTCCAGCTGGGCGTTTCTCGTCTCCTCCGGTGCGAAGCCCAGTACGCCGACACCCCATGGCCTGCCGTCCAGGACTTCGCGGGCCTCGTCCAGCATCGCCCGTGCCCGCTTCCCGTCGGCGAGTGCGAGTGC
>NZ_JBSGZO010000577.1:0-4878 GCF_053611045.1 Streptomyces sp. NPDC054841
GGGGTGGACACCCCGGTCCGGCGGCATCGTCCGGCGGCAGGATGGCGCGGTGACCGTCATCGACATCCCCGGCTCCAAGTCCGTCACCGCGCGCGCCCTCTTCCTCGCCGCCGCGGCCGACGGGACGACCACTCTCGTACGCCCCCTCGTGTCCGACGACACCGAGGGTTTCGCCGAGGGCCTGACCCGCCTCGGCTACCGCGTGGCACGGGAACAGGGCGCCTGGCGGATCGAGGGCAGGCCACAGGGCCCCGCGGCCACCGAGGCCGATGTGTACTGCCGGGACGGCGCCACCACCGCCCGTTTCCTGCCCACGCTCGCCGCCGCGGGACACGGCAGCTACCGCTTCGATGCCTCCCCGCAGATGCGCCGTCGCCCGCTCGGCCCGCTCACCGAGGCCCTGCGCACCCTCGGTGCGGACCTCAGCCACGAAGAGGCCGAAGGCCATCACCCCCTGCGCATCGCCGCCCATGGCATCAAGGGCGGCGAACTCACCCTCGACGCGGGCCAGTCCTCCCAGTACCTGACCGCGCTGCTGATGCTCGGGCCGCTCACCGCCGAGGGTCTGCGGATCACCGTCACGGACCTCGTCTCCGCCCCGTACGTCGAGATCACGATCGCGATGATGCGGGCCTTCGGCGTCGAAGTGACCCGGCGAGGCGACACGTTCACCGTCCCGCCCGGCGGCTACCGGGCCACGACGTACGCCGTCGAACCGGACGCCTCCACCGCGAGCTACTTCTTCGCCGCCGCGGCCGTCACTCCCGGCAGCGAGATCACCGTCCCCGGCCTCGGCACCGGCGCACTCCAGGGCGATCTGCGCTTCACCGAGGTCCTGGCGCGGATGGGCGCCGATGTCCGGGTCACCGAGGCCGGCACCACCGTCCGCGGCACCGGGCGGCTGCGCGGACTCACCGTCAACATGCGCGACATCTCCGACACGATGCCCACCCTCGCCGCGGTGGCGCCCTTCGCCGACGGACCGGTCCGCATCGAGGACGTCGGCAACACGCGTGTGAAGGAGTGCGACCGCCTGGAAGCCTGCGCGGAGAACCTGCGCCGTCTCGGCATCACCGCCACCACCGGCCCCGACTGGATCGAGATCCGGCCCGGCACACCCCGCGCGGCCGAGATCACGACCCAAGGGGACCACCGCATCGTGATGTCGTTCGCCGTCACCGGACTGCGGGCGCCTGGCATGACGTACGACGACCCCGGCTGCGTACGCAAGACGTTCCCCGGGTTCCATGAGGTCTTCGCCACGGTTCTCGACAGCAACTGACCCGCGGCCCCACAATCGAGCGTCGATCACGGTCAACACGGAGATGGGGCACGGATGTTCGGGGCGGGGAACCAGAGAGACCGGATGATGCGGAGCGCGGCCGCCGTCGCACTCGCCGGTGCCGTACTGACGGGCACAGCCGGCTGCAGCGGCGACGCGAAGCAGGACGACAAGCCCAGGGACGGGGCCAAGCCCACCGCGGCCCCCGCCGCCGGCGCGCTGACCGAGAAGCAGCTTACCGCCCTCGCCCTCACCGACGGCGAGAAGGTCGGCAAGTACACCGCCTCCGAGTTCACCCTCGGCACACCGCTGGGCGAGGACTACACGGCCGACCCCGCCACCTGTCAGCCCCTGGTCAGCCTCGCCTCCGCCGCCACGTCCTTCCACCCCGCCGCCGAGGTGCACCGCAAGGTCGACGTTCCCGACGAGATGACCGGCACCACCGTCACCGTCCAGCTGCGCTCGTACGCGGGCGACGGCGCGGCCGGCGTCATGAAGGCCCTCGACACCGCCGGCAAGAAGTGCGCCACGGGATTCACCGAGGTGCGCGCCATCGCGAAAGCGAAGTATCTGAAGGTCGAGCCGGCCAAGGCGCCCGCCGTCGGCGACGAGGCGAAGGCGTACCGCTTCACCATCCTCGACGTGAAGGGGAAGCTGAAGCTGTACGAGTACCTCACGATCGTCCGGTCCGGCTCCACCACGCTGTCCTTCCGCGGTGAGATCACCGATACGAAGGACATCGGGGGAGTCCCGGAGGAAGTGATCACGGCGCAGTGGGAGAAGTTCTCCGCAGGGGGCGGCAAGGGCGCATAGGGACGCCCTGTCCGGGCGCACAGCGGATGCGGCCACAATGGGGGGCATGAGCGACAGCCCATCCCCCCTCGCCGACCCGCACATCGTCTTCGATCCGTCCGAAGGCCGCCGGGACATCGTCGTCCTCGGCTCCACCGGGTCCATCGGCACACAGGCCATCGACCTGGTGCTGCGCAACCCCGACCGCTTCCGCGTCACCGGCCTCTCCGCGGCCGGCGGCCGGGTCGGCCTGCTCGCCGAGCAGGCGCACCGGCTGCGGGTGCGTACGGTCGCCGTCGCGCGCGAGGAGGTCGTGCCCGCGCTCAAGGAGGCCCTCCAGGCGCAGTACGGGCCGGGCGAGCCGCTCCCCGGGATCCTCGCGGGTCCCGACGCGGCGACCGAGCTCGCCGCCTCGGACTGCCACACCGTGCTCAACGGCATCACGGGCTCCATCGGCCTCGCCCCCACCCTTGCCGCCCTGGAAGCGGGGCGTACGCTCGCCCTCGCCAACAAGGAGTCGCTGATCGTCGGCGGTCCGCTGGTCAAGGCGCTGGCGAAGCCCGGCCAGATCATCCCCGTCGACTCCGAGCACGCCGCGCTCTTCCAGTCCCTGGCCGCAGGCACCCGCGCCGATGTCCGCAAACTCGTCGTCACCGCCTCCGGCGGGCCCTTCCGCGGCCGCACCAAGGCCGAGCTGGCGGATGTCACCCCCGAGGACGCCCTCGCGCACCCCACCTGGGCCATGGGCCCGGTGATCACGGTCAACAGCGCGACCCTCGTCAACAAGGGCCTGGAGGTCATCGAGGCGCATCTCCTCTACGACATTCCGTTCGACCGCATCGAGGTCGTCGTCCACCCTCAGTCGTACGTTCACTCGATGGTGGAGTTCACGGACGGCTCGACCCTCGCCCAGGCCACCCCGCCCGATATGCGCGGGCCGATCGCGATCGGCCTCGGCTGGCCGCAGCGGGTGCCCGACGCCGCGCCCGCCTTCGACTGGTCGAAGGCCTCCACCTGGGAGTTCTTCCCGCTCGACACCGTGGCCTTCCCGTCCGTGGGACTCGCCCGGCACGTGGGGGAGCTGGGCGGTACGGCGCCCGCGGTGTTCAATGCCGCGAACGAGGAATGCGTGGACGCGTTTCTCGCGGGGCGGCTGCCGTTCAACGGAATCATGGATACGGTCACGGCAGTCGTCGGCGAGCACGGAACCCCCGGCCGGGGAACCTTGCTGACGGTGTCGGACGTCCTGGAAGCGGAGACCTGGGCGCGCGCCCGCGCACGGGAACTGGCCGGACAGGCCGAGAAGACAGCACAGGCTGAAAAGACAGCGAAGGCAACGGCGGAGGCTCGCGCATGACGATTCTGTTGACGGTCCTCGGCATAGCGCTCTTCGCCGTCGGACTGCTCATCTCCATCGCCTGGCACGAGCTCGGCCATCTCTCCACGGCCAAGCTCTTCGGTATCCGCGTGCCCCAGTACATGGTCGGCTTCGGCCCCACCATCTGGTCGCGGCACAAGGGCGAGACGGAGTACGGAATCAAGGCCATCCCGGCCGGCGGCTACATCCGCATGATCGGGATGTTCCCGCCGGGGCCGGACGGCCGTATCGAGGCCCGTTCCACTTCGCCCTGGCGCGGAATGATCGAGGACGCTCGTTCCGCGGCCTTCGAAGAGCTGCAGCCCGGCGACGAGACCCGGCTCTTCTACACGCGCAAGCCCTGGAAGCGCGTCATCGTGATGTTCGCGGGCCCGTTCATGAACCTGGTGCTCGCCGTCGCGATCTTCCTCGGCATCTCGATGACCTTCGGCTTCGCGACCCAGACGACCGAGGTCGCGGGCGTCCAGAAGTGTGTGATCGAGCAGAGCGAGAAGCGCGACACGTGCGCGAAGGGCGACCCGGTCTCGCCCGCCCACGCCGCGGGCCTGCGGCCGGGCGACAAGATCGTCGCCTTCAACGGCGAGCGGGTCGACGACTGGGGCACGCTGTCCGAGCGCATCCGGGCCACCATCGGCCCGGCGGCCCTGACCGTCGTACGCGACGGCCAGGAGCAGGTCCTGCACCCCACGCTGCAGAAGAACATGGTGGCGGCCAAGGACTCGGACGGAGAGGTCATCGCCGGCAAGTTCGTCCCCGCCGGTTATCTGGGCTTCGCCGCCAGGACCGAGATCGTGCCGCAGACCTTCGGCCAGTCCCTGGACCGCATGGGCGACATGTTCGAGAACGGCGTCGAGTCGATCATCAGCCTCCCCGGCAAGGTCCCCGACCTCTGGGCCGCGGCCTTCGGCGACGGCGAACGCAAGGACGACTCCCCGGTCGGTGTGGTCGGCGCCGCGCGCATCAGCGGCGAGGTGCTCAACCTCGACGCACCCACGCAGAACATCGTCGCGACGTTCCTGATGCTGCTCGCGGGCTTCAACCTCTCCCTGTTCCTGTTCAACATGCTGCCGCTGCTGCCGCTCGACGGCGGGCACATCGCGGGGGCCCTGTGGGAGTCCGTGCGACGCCATGTCGCCAGGGTGTTCCGGCGGCCCGACCCCGGACCGTTCGACGTCGCGAAGCTGATGCCGGTCGCCTACGTGGTGGCGGGGATCTTCATCTGCTTCACGCTGCTCGTGCTGGTCGCCGACATCGTCAACCCGGTGAAGATCTCGTAGCGCCGTGTTTTCCCGGGGGACGACCCCCGGACCCCCGGTCGCTGTGTTCACCCGGGGGACGACCCCCGGACCCCCAGTCGCTGTGTTCACCCGGGGGACGACCCCCGGACCCCCAGGCGAAATGACGCGGCCGGACACTGTGTGGTGTC
>NZ_JBSGZO010000578.1:0-4873 GCF_053611045.1 Streptomyces sp. NPDC054841
CCGGCGAGGTGTCCCTGACCGCGCCGAAGGAACTGCGCCATCCGAAGGGCTGCGCCACCTGCCGGCAGCTGACCGAGGTGCGCGGGCTGACCGCGAAGGGCCTGCTGGTCAGCGGGGCCCGGGAGTTCTGGGTGCGGGGCGGCTGGTTCAGCCGGAACATCGCCCCGGCCGGCGCGGACCGCGCGTACGGCACGCCGACCTCACTGACCGCCGGACGGCTGCTGGTGCGCTGGCGGAAGGCGAAGGGCACCAAGGGCGCCGACACGCACGACATCTGGGCGGTGCACGATGCGACGACCGGAAAGCCGCTGGTCAAGACCGAATGCCATAAGCCGGCGATCGAGCCCGGCGAGTATCCGCAGGCCGTGGGCTCGCCCGACGGCCGCTATCTGGTCGCCGGGAGTCTCGCCTTCGATCTGGAGGAGCGGACCGGCCGGTGCTTCGAGGAGGAGGACGGCACCCGCCCCCTGACGCTGACGACGGTGACCGACGACGGCGTCGCGTACGGGGCGATGAACACCCGCAGCCCCGCGGAGGCACTGGCGGGCGGCGGCGCCCCGTACGAGGTGGACCTCGCGACCTGGGTGCCCGAGGCGCTCTCCCGCAACGTCCGGCTGCCGGACGGCGAGGCGTCGGAGGTCGGGCTCTTCCGCTGGACGGACACGAAGGACCGGCTGCACCTGATCGGTTACGTACGGGCGGACTGATCGGTTACGTATGCGCGGACCGGGCGTCGTCGTCGGTACGGCGCCACGGCCGGCACAGCCCGAGGAAGCAGGCGACCGCGCCGAGCGCGCACACCAGCTGCACCACGGCCATGGGCACCGCGGTCGTCTCGCCCGCGATCCCGACGAGCGGTGAGGCGACCGCCCCGATGAGGAACGAGGACGTGCCGAGCAGCGCGGACGCCGAGCCCGCGGCGTGCGGGGTGCGCATCAGGGCCTGCGCGTTGGTGTTCGGCAGCGTGAGGCCCATCGCGGACATCAGCACGAACAGCCCGGCCGCCACGGGCGCCAGTCCGGGCCGGCCGAAGACGCCCGATGTCATCAGCAGCAGCGCGAGCGCGGCCAGCATGACCACGGCGAGTCCGAAGCCGAGGACCTTGTCGAGGCTGACCCGCCCGACGAGCAGCTTGCCGTTGATCTGGCCGACCGCGACCAGGCCGATCGAGTTGAGCCCGAAGAGCAGGCTGAACGTCTGCGGCGAGGCCCCGTAGATCTCCTGGACGACGTACGGCGACGCCGAGATGTACGCGAAGAGGGCGGCGAACGCGAGTCCGCCCGCCAGCACGTAGCCGGTGAAGACGCGGTCGGCGAGGAGGCCGCGCATGGTGCGCAGGGCCTGGCCGACGCCGCCGCTGTGCCGCCGCTCCGGCGGCAAGGTCTCGTGGAGCCACTTCGCCACGACGAGGGTGAGCAGCACACCGATCACGGCGAGGACGTGGAAGACGCCGCGCCAGTCGGTGACCCGGAGGATCTGGCCGCCGATGAGCGGCGCGACGACCGGGGCCACTCCCGAGATCAGCATCAGGGTGGAGAAGAAGCGGGCCATCTCCACGCCGTCGTAGAGGTCACGGACGACGGCCCGGGCGATGACGATCCCGGCGGCTCCGGCCAGGCCCTGGAGCAGCCGGAAGGCGATGAGCAGTTCGGCCGTGGGCGCGAACGCGCAGACCGCGGTGGCTGCGACGTACACGATCATGCCGATGAGGAGCGGGCGACGGCGGCCCCACTTGTCGCTCATGGGCCCGACGACGAGCTGCCCGAGCGCCATGCCCGCGAGGCAGGCGGTGAGGGTGAGCTGGATGGTCGCGGCGGGTGCGCGGAGTGCCCCGGTGACCTCCGGCAGGGCCGGGAGGTACATGTCCATGGAGAGCGGGGGCAGCGCGGTGAGACCGCCGAGTACGAGGGTGACGAGGAGACCCGCACGGCGCGCGGCGGCGACGGTGACGGCGGGTGCTGGTGCCGGATCGGCGCCGGCTATGTGTCCTTGTGTGGTCCGGCTGCTCTCCGGCATCAACAGCTCCTGTTCTGGGCGTCGCCGCCTATGTTCTCAGCTCGCCGGAGTGGTCGAGACCTTTCTGTCCATGGCTGTGCCGTCTGCGCCTGGTGCGCCTGGTGCGCCTGGTGTGCCTGGTGTGCCTGGTGTGCCGGATTTCGCTCGCGGGGATGCGGACGCTCGACGCGGTACGGGACCGCGTCGGCGTCCGCTACCCGTCTACCCGTCTACCCGTCTACCCGTCTACCCGTCTACCCGTCTACCCGTCGGGACCTACGCGGGCTTGAGGCCGGGGTCGCCTGCCTCGGTGACGAACGACGCGGCCGTGGTGATGGGCGCGCCCGGGGTGGTCACCGCGGACACCGTCCGGAAGTCGGCGCGGGCCAGCTCGGTGGTGAGGGTGACCGTCACATAGCCGCGACGGCCGTTGTAGAACTTCATGTGCGGGTTGGCCCGGGTGAGGTTGTCCCAGTTCGCGGGCTTGTCGACGCCGTCCTTGCCGCTGCTGATGGAGGTGGCGACGATCTCGGTGCCGACGGTGCGGGACGCCGGGTCGTCGAAGTCCTTCTTCAGGTCGAAGGCGTAGCCGACGTGGACATCGCCGGTGAGGACGACGAGGTTGTCGACGCCGGCGGCCTCGGCGCCGTCGAGGATCCGCTTGCGGGAGGCCGGGTAGCCGTCCCACGCGTCCATGGAGAGCTTGAAGTCGGCGGTGGGGACGTTGCGCCGCTGGGCGAAGGTGACCTGCTGGGGGACGACGTTCCAGGCGGCGTCCGACGCCTGCCAGCCGTCGAGCAGCCAGCGCTCCTGGTTCTCGCCGGTCATGGTGCGCGCCGGGTCCTCGGACTCGGGCCCCGGCGTCTGCCAGCCGTCGCCGTACGCCTGGTCGGAGCGGTACTGGCGGGTGTCGAGGACGTCGAACTGGGCGAGCCGGCCGAACCGGAAGCGGCGGTAGAGCTGCATGTCCGGGCCGTCGGGCTGCTGGGGCTTCCTGAGCGGCTGGTTCTCCCAGTAGGCGCGGTACGCCGCGGCGCGGCGCAGCAGGAACTCCTCCGGCGGGACGTCGTTCTCGGGGATGTCGTCCGCGTAGTTGTTCTCGGTCTCGTGGTCGTCCCAGGTGACGACGAAGGGGTGCGCGGCGTGCGCGGCACGCAGGTCCTCGTCGCTGCGGTAGAGCGCGTAGCGCAGCCGGTAGTCCTCGAGGGTGACCGTCTCGCGGTTGAAGTGCGCGGGCAGCCGCCGGTCGGCGTAGTTGCGGGCGCCGCCGACGGCGTTGACGGCGTACTCGTAGAGGTAGTCGCCGAGGTGGAAGACGGCGTCGAGGTCCTCCTCCGCGAGGTGCTTGTACGCGGTGAAGAAGCCGTCGTGGTAGGCCTGGCAGGAGACGGCGGCGAGCTTCAGCTCGGAGATCCGGGCGGCGGCGCGGGGGGCGGTGCGGGTGCGGCCGGTGGGGCTGATCCAGTTGCCGGCGCGGAAGCGGTAGTAGTACACGCGGTCCGCGTCGAGGCCGGTGACCTCGACGTGGACACTGTGGTCGAACTCGGGATGGGCGGTCGCCTGTCCGCGTCTGGCGATGCGGGTGAAGCGGGCGTCATGGGCGAGTTCCCACCTGACCTGGATGCGCGCGTCGGGCAGTCCGCTGTCCGGTTCGTACGGGCGGGTCGCGAGCCGGGTCCACAGCAGTACGGAGCCGGGCAGCGGGTCGCCGGACGCCACGCCGAGGGTGAACGGGTCCTCGGTGAGCTTCTTCGCGTCCAGCTCGGCGGCGCTCGCGGTGCCGGCGGCCGGGAGGTTCACGGCGAAGGCGAGCGCGGCGGCGGCGCCGGTGACGGTGAGGAAGCGGCGTCGGCCCAAGTGCCGGGCGGCGGCGCGGAATTGTGCCGAGTGCTGGTGTACGGGTGTCATGTACCCCTCCCCTTACGGCTGTTGTCAGTCGCATTGCAGTGGGGAGTGACGTCCCAGGGTTGTCGGGTACACAACATCCGCGTGTCGGACGGATGAGATCCGGGTTCGTGGGCCTGCCGTACGCTGCGGGCCCATGAACGCAGAACGCGGAAGCGTCGCCGTGGTCACAGGCGCGGGTTCGGGCATCGGCCGGAGTGTCGCGCTGGCCCTCGCGGGCGCGGGCTGGTCGGTCGCAGTGGCCGGACGGCGGGCCGAGGCGCTGGAGGAGACGGCGTCGCTGGCGGGCGACGCGGACGTGGTGTGCGTCCCCACGAACGTCACGTCACCGGACGAGGTGACGTCCCTCTTCGCGACGGTGCGCGACCGGTACGGGCGCCTCGACCTGCTCTTCAACAACGCGGGCACGTTCGGGCCCGGCGGCGTCCCGGTCGAGGACCTCCCCTACGAGGCGTGGCGGCACGTCGTGGACGTCAATCTGACCGGGTCCTTCCTGTGCGCCCAGGCAGCCTTCCGCCTGATGAAGGACCAGGACCCGCAGGGCGGCCGGATCATCAACAACGGCTCCATCGCGGCGCACGTGCCGCGGCCGCACTCGGTGGCGTACACGGCGACGAAGCACGCCATGACCGGCCTGACCAAGTCCCTGTCCCTGGACGGCCGCCCCTACCGCATCGCCTGCGGCCAGATCGACATCGGCAACGCGGCGACCGAGATGACGGCCCGCATGCGGACGGGCATCCTCCAGGCCAACGGCGAGCTGGCGGTCGAACCGGTGATGGACGCGGCGGACGTGGCACGGACGGTCCGGCACATGGCGGAGCTGCCGCTGGAGGCGAATGTGCAGTTCGCGACGGTGATGGCGACGGCGATGCCGTACATCGGCCGGGGGTGACTTTTCCCCTCCCCGCCCCTTCCCGAACCGGGGCTCCGCCCCGGACCCCGCTCCTCAATCGCCGGAGGGGCTCATTTT
>NZ_JBSGZO010000579.1:0-4842 GCF_053611045.1 Streptomyces sp. NPDC054841
GAGGTCGGCCAGGATCTGGTCGAGGTCCTCGCGGCGGGCCGTGGAGTGCGGGGCGACGGGGGTGGCCGTCAACGCCGTTGGGGTGCAGGGGGACGGGACGGGGAGGGCGACCGGCGTCGGTGCGGTGTCGGTCGGCGGGGTTGCCGAAGGTGCCGGGGCCGAGGAGGCGGTCTGAGGGCCTGTCCGGTGGGTCTTGCTGGGCTGTTCCACCGGACAGCCCCTGGCCCCAGTGGCTGCGGGGACCACCGAGGCCCCGGCGCTCGGCAACCAGCGCCGGGCGAGGCTGATCGGCCGCGCGTCGGCGAACACGTCGTCCAGGTCGATCTCCATGCCCAGCTCGCCCTCCAGCTCAGCGACGAGTTCCACGGCGTGGATGGAGGAGCCCCCGGCGTCGAAGAAGTCGGCGTCGGCCGACAGGTGACCACCGGGCAGATAGCGGCCCGCCGCGGCGGCGATGGCGGCGGCCAGGCCGTCCACGTCCAGGGCCGGGGTGGTACCGGCATCGGCATCGGCCTGAGCGTTGGTGTCGGCCTGAACGGTGGCCTGAGCGTTGGTGTCGGCCTGAACGGTGGCCTGAGCGTTGGTGTCGGCCTGAACGGTGGCTTGAGCGTTGGTGTCGGCCGTCATGACCTTGGCCAGCAGGGCGGTCACGCCGAGCCCCCCGCCGCCCCGCTCGATCGACTCGGCGGTCGCCCGCTGTGCGGCGTACGCCGGCACGTCCTCGTTCACGTCACGCATGAGACCCCTCCACGATGTGCCATGTCCTTTCCCCCACTGCCCCCGGAGGCCGCAGCCGGCCCGGTCACTGCTGCTTCCAGGAGCGGAACGCCCGCAGGTGTTCCGGCGTGACCACGCTCTCCAGGCGCTCGTCGTCCTGGTCTCCGCCGCCGAGCGCGGCAAGGAGACGACGGGCCGGTACGTTGCGCGGGGTGCGCTCCGCCGTCAGCCGGACCTTCGCGCAGCCCAGCTCCTCGGCGCGGTCGGCGAGCCATTGCAACAGGCGTTCCTCGACACCCCGGCCGAGCGCCCGGCAGCTCATCATCCAGGCGACCACGTCGAGTTGGTCGCCCTCCGGGCGGAGGGCGAGCAGGCCGATCTGGCCGTAGTCGCCGAACCGGTCCCGGGCCGCGGCCGTCCACACCTCGCCGCGCTGCCGCCACCGGGCGAGGTCACCGCCGTCGGCCGACCGGGCGCGGAGGGTGAACTGGTTCGTACGGCGGACGAGTTGCCCGGCCCGCTCGACGTCGGCCTCGGAGAGGGCCCGAATGCCGACCTCCAGTTCCAGCCGGTCGAGGAAGTCCTCGAAACCGGCCTGTTCACGGATGGCGTCGCGTTCCCGCTCCTGCTCGTAGAACCGTGCCCGCAGCGTGTCCTCGGCCGTCGCCGCCGCAGGGACCAGCGGCCACAACCGGCCCAGGAACCCCTCCAGTTCAGCCGTCGGCGGGCAGGTCACCGACAGCACCTGCGGCAATGCCGACCGCATCCTGGCGATCTCGGCCGGGTTGTCGTCCAGGAACAGGAAGCTGTCCACACCGAGATTGAGCGTGCGCGCTGCGTCCGCCAGACGGCCCGGCTTCGGGCCCCAGGCGGCGGAGAGCACGCTGAAGTGCTCCGTCTTCAGCAGGCTGTCCGGGCGGTCCAGGACGGCCCGGACCGTGTTCTCGTCGTTGTTGCTGACCAGCGCCAGCAGCGCGCCCGCGGCACGCCACTGCAGCAGCCTCCGCGCGAGCAGGGCACGCGGACCGGTCAGGTCCACCGCCTCCGGGCCGACCTCCCCGGCCACCCCGCCCCACAGGGTCTCGTCGCCGTCCATCGCGATCACCTTGGGTGCGGGGCGCCGCACCGCCCGTACGACCTCGGCCAGTCGCAGCGCCACGGCGGCCTGGAAGTGCGGGGTGAAGGGGAGGTGGGCCAGCTGCTCGGTCCGCTTGTCGAAGCGTTCCTCTACGGCATGGTGCCGGGTCCAGTCGTCGGGGCCGAGTACCGCGATGCCGGGCAGCTCGGCCAGCTCGGCCGCGACCTCTCGCTCCCACCGCTCGAAGCGGTCGTCGACGCGCGAGGCGGGCAGGAAGCCGACGATCAGCGGCTTGCGGGTCCGCTCGGACAGGGCTCGCAGCGCGGCCGGGTACTCGGTGCGCAGCTCGGCGAGCAGCGCGTCGTCCACCGGGCCGAAGCGTTCCAGGTCCACCGCCCGCAGCAGCACGACCCCCACCGCCGCGCCTGGGCGGGCGAAGACGCCGGAGGGGTCGCGCAGGCCGGCGAGTACCTGGTGGTAGGGGGCTTCCGCGACGGTCATGCCGCCGTCCTCGGCCGCCCCCTCGTTGACCGCCGCCTCGCACATGAGCGGCAGGTTGCCGAGGGCGAAGGTGGCGGCGAGGGCGAGGGACCGGCGCGGCGCGGCCGGGGCTTCGTACGCGGCCGGGGCTTCGTGCGCGGCCGGCTCGGCCTCGACCGTCTCAGGCGCCGGACGGACCGGTGCCGTCGGATCCTCGGCCGTCTCCGTGAGCAGCCGCAGGAATTCCTCTCCCAATTCGGTGACGGTCGCCGCGTCCATGATGTCGACGTTGTGGTCGAGCCGGATCCGCCCCGCGTCCGGGGTCATGGTGATCATCAGGTCGAGGTCCGACCAGCCCGTCCCGGCCGGCAGCACCTCCAGGCCGGCGAGGCGGCCGGCCGAGGAGCGTACGTAGTTGAAGTACACCTCGACGAGTGGCGCGTTCGCCCGGTACAGCCCCTGCTGGGCCAGCGTCGACAGGACGTCCGAGAACATGGCGCCCTTCGCGAGGACCCGGTCGAGGCGGCCGTCGGTGCGGCGCAGTACCTCCTCGATCCGCTCGCCCGCCCCGGCCTCGGCCGGGAACGGCACCGGCACTCCGAAGAAGCCCACCGCGTCGTACGCGTCGGTGTGGATGCGCGTGTCCACGGGTACGGCGAGCACGAACCGCTCGCGCTCCCGCTTGCGTGCCAGCAGCACGGTCAGCGCGCCGAGACAGAAGGCGGCAGGCGTGATGGCGAGCCTGCTCGCGGCTGTGGACACCTGCTCCATGAGCCCGTCGGGGATCGTCACGGTCACACTGCCCGCCCGGTACGACCGCGCCGCGGGGCGCGGCCGGGCCAGCGTCAGGTCGAGACGTGCACTGCCGTGGAATGCCGCGCGCCACTCGTCCGCGCCGGCGCCGGGCCCGTCGCCGACCTGCTGGGCCTCGATCAGCAGGTCGATGTCGCGGTTGGTGACGGCGTCGCCGAGCGAGGTGCCGGACAGCTCGGCGTCGATCTCTCCTGCCACGAGCAGCAGGGACTGAAGGTCGCTCACGGCGTGGTGCGCGCCGAACACCAGGAGCTGGCCCCGCGTGCCGCCGTCGAGCAGTTCGAACCGCCACATCGGCGGGTTCGCCAGGTCGAACGGCGGCTCCAGCAGCTGACGCAGCCGGTCTGCGGCGTCGAATGCGGTGTCGGATGCGGTGTCGGGTGCGGCGTCGGCGGCCAGGGCGGTCCAGCGCAGCACCGGCTGCGCCAACTCCCGGTCCACGCGCAGTTGCCGCTCGCCCCCGCTGGTGACGATCGCGGTGCGCAGGGCCGCGTGCCGTCCGGTGAGCCGGACGAGGATGTCGGTGAGGGCCTCGCGGGTGGTCGGCGCAGTGAGCCGCACGGCCAGGCCGATGGCGTGCGCCGCCTCCGGCATGCCCGGCTGGGCGCTGCGCAGCAGCCGTACGACGTCGCGGGTCGCGGGCCGCAGCTCGGTCTCGGGCACCTCCACAGTGATCTCGGCGTGCTGCTCCTCCTGTGCCGCGGTTTCCCGCTCGGGCAGGGCCGCGCCAAGTGTCTGTGCGAGGCCGCGGATGTCGGATGCCGAGAACACCTCGGCGGCCGGGAGTTCGACACCCAGATCGCGGGCGAAGGCGTTGCGCAGCCGCACGAGCATGAGGGAGTCGAGGCCCATTTCCTTCAGGACGGTGGTCGCGGACACGTCCACGACACCCCCGGACACCTCACCGACCCTGGCCCGTACGTACGCTTCGAGCCATGCGGCGCGGTCGTGGTCGGTCGTCGCCGCGAACACCTTCTTGACGAGGTCGTCCGAGGCCGCCGTACCCGTCGGGACGGTGACCAGGTCGCCCAGGATCGGGCGGGTCCGCGTCGCGTCCGGGTCGAGCGCCAGCATCTCCCAGTCCAGGGCCATGGGCGCGAGCTGACGACGGGTCGTGGCCAGTACCCGCTCGAACAGCTCCCCGCCCTCCTGCGGGGAGAAGGCGACCAGACCCGACCGGCTGGTCCCGGCGGCCCGGATGCCGGACTCGGAGACCATGCCCACGCCGGCCCAGGCGCCCCAGTCGAGGCTCAGCGCCCGGCGGTCGGTACGGGAGAGGTGGTGCGCCCAGGCATCGAGGAAGGCGTTCGCCGCCGAGTACGCGCTCTGTCCGGCCGAGCCGAGGAGACCGGCCGCCGAGGCGAACAGGACCAGGTTCCCGGCTTCCGGGATCAGCTCGGTGAGCAGGGCGGTGCCCAGAACCTTGGGGGCGAGCACACGCAGGACTCGGTCGTCCGTCAGGTTCGCCACCGTGGCGTCGTCGAGCACACCGGCGGCATGGACGATTCCGGCGATCGGGCCGGCTTCCCGTCGTACGGCGTCCAGGGCGGCCGTCAGGCCGTCCCGGTCGGCGACGTCGGCGCGGGCGAGGTGCACGGTGACACCACGCTCTTCGAGCCCCTGGATCCAGCGCGCGGCTTCCGTGCCGGGCGTGCCCCGGCTCATCAGGGCCAGTCGGCGGGCGCCGCGGCGGGCCAGTCGCTCGGCGACGACGCGGCCGAGGCCGCCCAGACCACCGGTGATCAGGTACACAC
>NZ_JBSGZO010000580.1:0-4841 GCF_053611045.1 Streptomyces sp. NPDC054841
GTTCAGGCCGCGATCGCCGAGCCCAGCAGCAGCCGTGCGGCCTCCTGGGCGTCGCTCGCCGGCCGGGGCGAACCGGAGATCGCGGCCGTGGTGATGGCGCCCTCCGCGAGCAGGGCCAGCGGGGCGGCGATCCCGCCCGGAGCTCCCGCGTCGCGTACGAGGCCGGCGATGTACTGCTGGAACGCCTCCTTGTGGTGGCGGGCCGCTTCGGCGACCTCCGGGGCCGTCGCCCCCAGCTCCCCGAACGAGTTGATGAACGCACAGCCGCGGAAGTCCGGCTCCTCGAACCACCGTCGCAGCCAGTCGAAGACCACCAGGACCCGCTCGCCCGGGGACGCGTCCGCGGCGTCCACGTACGCCACGAGGCTTTCCCGCCACCGCGCGTCGCGCCGCAGTAGATACGCCTCCACGAGCACCCCCTTCGAGGGGAAGACCTGGTACAGCCGCCGCAGCGTGACCCCGGACGCGGAGCGCACGGCATCCATGCCGACCGCCTGGATGCCCTGGCCGTAGAAGAGCTCCTCGGCCGCGTCGAGGATCTGCGACCTGGTCGCCTCGATGTCCATGTCCGACACCCCATTGCGTGAGAACCAACGTTCTCGTAGAGTACCCGACATGCTGAGAACGATCGTTCTCGCCTGGAAGGAGACCGTCATGCCCGCCTCGCAGCGTCCGCCCCTGCCCCCGTTCACCGAGGAGACCGCCCGCCTCAAGGTCCAGCTCGCGGAGGACGCCTGGAACACGCGCGATCCCGAGAAGGTCGCCCTCGCCTACACCGAGGACTCCGAGTGGCGCAATCGCGATGTCTTCCTGAACGGCCGGCAGGAGATCGTCGAATTCCTCACCGCCAAGTGGCGCAGGGAGCTCGGCTACCGGCTGCGCAAGGAGCTGTGGGCCTACCACGGGAACCGCATCGCGGTGCGCTTCGAGTACGAGTACCACGACGCGGCCGGCCAGTGGTTCCGCGCCTACGGCAATGAGAACTGGGAGTTCGACGAGCACGGCCTGATGCGCAAGCGCTATGCCAGCATCAACGACCTTGCCATCGCCGCCGATGAGCGTCGTGTCGCTCAGGGATAGCCGACTTCCGGGAGGAGTTCGACGGATACCGGACTTGCGTTCGGCGGTGGTGCCTGTGATGGGATGAGCCGATGCGACCCCCCACACGCATATCCACGCATCGACGCAATCCGTACGAGGAACTCGCACAACTGGCGGATCCGGAACCCGACTTCGGAGATCCTTCCCCCTACTCGCGTGCCAGACATCACCGCATCGCCGGTACCGCCGGCGTCGCTCTCCCCTCCGACGACGAGCCGGAGGACTGGTCACCGCCCGACCATCGCGGCAAGAGCCGCCTCGCCGCCGTTCCCGTAGTGCTGAAACTGGCCGTCGGTGCCGTCGTGTGCGCCACCCTCCTCGCCGTCTGCGACCGCCTGGCCGTGACGTACGCGGAGGAGAAGGCCGAGGACAGGATCCAGAGCTCGCTCGGCCTCGCCGCCCGGCCCGACGTCGACATCGCCGGCTTTCCCTTCCTCACCCAGGTGCTCGGCCACCGGATCGACAAGGTCGACGTCACCCTCCCGGACGTCGCCGCCGACAAGGTCTCCCTCGCCGAAGTACGCGCCACCGCGACAGACATCCGGATCGTCGGCGACCTCCCCTCCTCGCTCCAGGGGGCGGTCGTCGACCGGATGGACGGTGACGTCCTCCTCTCGTTCGACGATCTCAACCGTGAACTGGGCGCGTCCCACGTCAGGTTCACCAATGCGGGACGCGGCGGCATCAACATCGCCGGATCACTGCCCGTGGCCGGCCGCGAGGTGAGCGTGCGGGCAGAGGCACATGTCCGGCAGGACGGCGACCGGGCCGTGTCCACCACGGTCGAGGACATGCGCCTCGACGTCCCAGGCCTGTTCACCTACCGGCCGGGCAAGGACCCCGCGCGCTCGGGTCTTCGCCTCCACGCCGAAGCGGCCGCCCGAATCAGTCACGAAGCAGCCCGTGCCAAGGCCCTCCTCGCCCTCCCCGCCGTGGTGGAACGCCTCGGCATCCCCGAGTCCCGGATCGACGACGCACTGCGCAACGAGAAGGAACTGAGCCGCCTCACCGGCTCCCCGCGCTTCCTCCAGCAGCTGATGAAGGTCAACCTCGTCGATGTCGTCGTCGACCACCCCTGGCTGCTGGAGAAGGCCGGCATCGACCCGCAGCTCATCGGCTCCCTGCTGAAACTGCGGCCGCCGGCACTCTCCGAGCGGCTCTCGCTCTCCTTCGAGCTGCCGAAGACGACGTCCGGGGACATACGCCTGCGGGACATCGTCGTGGATCGCGAGGGCATCCACGCCGATCTGACGGGCTCCGGCCTGACCTTCGGGGCTTCAGCCGCCGTGGGCAGGACGGGGCTCGATGCGGTGGCCGAAGGCGAGAGTGCCGGGATCGAGGGCCGTCACCCCGCCGTCGACGGTGAGCACCGCGCCGTTGACGAACGAAGCGGCGGGTGAGAGGAGCCAGGCGATCGCCTCGGCCACTTCGCCGGGTTCGCCGGGGCGGCGTGCGGGGATGAGCCGGGTGGCCTCCTCGTACGCCGCGTCGGTTCCGGCGTCGGTTCCGCCGGCCCTTCCCCGGTCTGCTTCCCCACTCGTTTCCCGGCCCGTTTCCCGGTCCGTCGGCCTGTCCGTTACGGGGCCCGTGAGTCCGGCTTCCTCGGCGAAGCGGACCATGCGCCGGTCGGCCATCTCCGTACGCACCCAGCTGGGGCAGACGGTGTTGGCGCGCAGTCCCTCCTGGCCGTAGTCGACGGCGAGCGAACGGCACAGCTGGAGCAGCGCGGACTTGGACGTCGCGTACGCGGCGTTTCCCTGTCCGTTGCGCAGAGCGGAGACCGAGGCGACCGCGACGACGGCGCCGCGTGACCGCAGCAGATGAGGGAGAGCGGCGCGCAGGAGGAGAAACGGTCCGGTGACGTTGGTCCGCATGACGTCCTCCCAGTCCTCGTCCGACAGGTCGCCGACGGCGCCGGCGCGCGCGATACCGGCGTTGAGCACAAGGCCGTCGAGCCGGCCGTACGCACTCAGGGCTGCGTCGACGAGACCGTCGACCGCATCGCGGTCCGTGGTGTCGGCCGGGTGAGCCAGGGCCCCGGTCTCCTGGGCGATGCGCTGCAGCGGCCCGGGTCGCCGCCCGGACACGACGACGTGGTGGCCGTCCGTACGCAGTCTCCGGGCGGTGGCGGCGCCGATGCCCGTTCCCCCGCCGGTGATGACATAAACTCCCTGGTCCGACACGGCCGTTGAACCTCCCGAGTGATCGTGTGCACGTGGTGTCAGCCTACGTACCTGGATCACGTTTCGGTGTCATGAGCCGCAGCAGCTCGGAGTTCAACAGCGAACCCCGCACGCGCACCTGTTGGAATGCGGTCCGAGCGCTTGCCGTAGGTTCCCGGCCATGAACACGAACACACAGCCCGGTGCGATCGAGCTGATCCGGCTGGCCGACTCCGGGCAGAGCGTCAGCGTCCGTCTGCGCTCGACCGCGCCCGCCCCCGAAGACCGGGGAGTCCGGTACTACGACGCGGAGACCGTCATCACGAGCGACTTCGTGAACGGCACGGTCCACCTCGGGTTCGAGTCCGAGGACCTCACGGACTGGGGCCGGCTCCTGGACGCCATCGAGGAGGCCGAGCAGGAGGCCGAGTTGGCAGCCGACCTTGACGAGCCATTCACGGCCGACTGGCCCCGCGCAGGCCGTACGGCCCATCTGCGGTTCATCGCCGAGGACCCTTACGTGGTCGAGGTGCACGACGGGCCCAGCACGGGGATCGTCGTCTCTGTGCCGCTCGACATGCGTGAAGAGTGGATAGCCGAGTCCAGAGAGCGTCTCGCGACGGCGCGAGACGCTCTCGGCGAGTAGCCGGGCCCTTCGGTCCCGCGCACCGTGCCAAGCTGGGGCACCGTGCCGGACCTGCGGACGTCATGGACGGGCTGCCACGCGGTCGGCGTGGCGGCGCTCCAGGTCCGGGATGCCGTGGTCCGGCTGCACCGAGGCGCCCTCGGCCTTGAGCACAGTTGTCAGCGCGGTGGTGTCCGGCGTCCGCACGGTCATGCTCCGGCGGGTGCCGCGGGCCGCGAAGTCCGTCGCACTCTCCGCGGCGATCAGCTCCCCCCGGCCGATGACGATCAGGTGCTCGGCGGTGTTCTCCATCTCGCTCATCAGGTGGCTGGAGACGAACACGGTGCGTCCCTCGGCGGCCAGCCGCCTGAACAGGCCGCGTACCCACCGAACGCCCTCCGGGTCCAGGCCGTTGACCGGCTCGTCGAACAGCAGCACCGGAGGGTCGCCGAGCAGTGCCGTGGCGATGCCGAGCCGCTGCTTCATGCCCAGGGAGAACCCGCCGATGCGGCGCCGGGCCGCGGCGGCCAGTCCACTTCCTGAAGGACCTCGTCCACCCGGCGCCGCGGGATGCCGTTGCTGCGGGCCAGGGCGGACAGGTAGGCCGCGGCGCTGCGACCGCCGTGGACGTCATGGGCGTCGAGCAGAGCGCCGACGTGGCGCAGGCCGCGCGGGTGGTCCCGGAACAGGTGGCCATCGATGGTGGCGGTGCCGCTGGTGGGTTGGGCCAGGCCGAGGAGCATCCGCAGCGTCGTGCTCTTCCCGGCGCCGTTGGGACCGAGGAACCCGGTGACGTGCCCCGGTCGCACGGTGAAGGTCAAACCGTTGACGGCAGTGGTCTTGCCGTATCGCTTGGTCAGTTCGTTGACTTCGATCACCCGGCCAACGGTGCCGGGGAGAGTGTCCGCCCGGCATCGGCCCGTCGGCCCCAACTCGTGGGAGGGCTTGCAGCC
>NZ_JBSGZO010000581.1:0-4830 GCF_053611045.1 Streptomyces sp. NPDC054841
GCCGCCGAGATCGCCACCGTTCCCCGCCCCCCGGACGGGGCCGAGGAAGTCCCCGCGATGCTCTCCCGCCTGCTGGAGGCGCACGAGCTGATCCTGGTGGACGCCCGCGACGCCGCCGCCCGTGTCGCCGCCCTGGGCGACGACGGTACGAACGACCTGATCGTGTCGCAGGCAATCCGTACCGGCGAGGCGCAGGCATGGTTCCTGGCCGAGCACCTGGTGGACACTCCGCTGGTCCGCATCTGAACCGCCGCATCTGAACCGCGGCATCTGAACTGCCGCATCCGAACCGGCATATCCGAACCGCCACATCGCCGAACCATCGCCCGGGTCCGTGTCCGCACGGGCCCGGGCCAGTCGCCGTCCTGCGATCCTGGCCGCACTTGCCCCTGTGTGCAGCGTGGTTGACCGAGTGAGACGCACAGGCGCCGCACAGCTCCTGCGCGTGGCTACGAAACCTACGCTGACCTGGTCGGAGTCGAGTCCATGACCGGCAGGAGCAGCCCATGCACACCCAGGAACGAACCAGCACCGCGATCGCCCTGGCGATCCACGCGACCGATCGCATCACGAGGACCGGTGTGGACGCGTACTTCCGTTCCTGCGAACGCATCCGGGTCGTCGAGCCGGGTCAGGAAGCAGCCGCCGAGGTACTGGTCGTCCTCGCCGGCGATGTCACCGAAGAGGTGCTCGACCGGATGCGGCGGGCTGCGGAGCAGTCGCGGAACCCGCGGCTGCGCACGGTGCTGGTGGCCAATGACATCGGCAACCGGCAGCTCGTCCGTGCCTTCGACTACGGCCTGGTGAGCTTTCTGGCCCGGCAGCAGACCACCATGGCCGGGCTGCAGGCGGCGGTGTGGGCCAGTCGCACCGGCCGGACAGAGCTGCCCGGCCGGTACGTACGGTCGCTCATCGACCAGGTGAAGGCGGTGCTGCGGGACGCGCCGGCATCCCGCAGCACGGCGCTCGCGCCGGCGGGCTTCTCCCAGCGAGAGATCGATGTGCTGCGGCTCCTCGCGGAAGGCATGGACACCGCCGAGGTGGCCGCACGGCTGCACTACTCCGAGCGCACCATCAAGAACGTTCTCGCGGAGATGATGAGCCGGCTCGGGCTGCGCAACCGCGCACACGCGATCGCGTACGCGATCCAGTCCGGGGTGATGTGAGTGGGTCCGGTACGCGTGAGGGTGGTCAGCGGCGATCCCATCACCCATTCCGCCGTGACGGCCTTCCTGGAGCGCGACGCCAGGATCGAAATCCTCCCCCGCGGCAGGTATCGGGAAGCACAGGTGGTCCTCGTCATGGTGTTCGAAATGACCGACGCCTGGCTCGCGCGCATCAGGAGCGCCGTGCTCGACTCGGGCGTCAACGACGTCCGCGTCGTTCTGGTCGCCGAGTCGATCACCGAGGCGCGGCGAGTCAGGGCAGAAGCCTTCGGCCCGACCTGCTTCCTGCTGCGAGGACAGGTCCCGAGCGAGTCGGTGGTGGAGGCGGTCCTGGACCACCGAGGCACCGGGGGAGAGGCGGCCGGTCCGCCGCACGAGGCGCACGCCCCGCACGGCAAGGCACCGCATCCGCGCGAGCTCGATGTGGTGAGAATGCTGGCCGAGGGCCTGAGCACCGCGGAGATGGCGGCACGGCTGAACTACTCGCAGCGCACGATCAAGTCCATCATCCGGTCCATGCTCGAACGGCAGGGCCTGCGCAACCGTTCGCACGCCGTGGCGCACGCGCTGCGCAGCAAGCTGCTATGAGGAGGACGAGGACGCCTGTCTCAGTTCTCGCCACGTCTGGGGCGATACGCCGAAGGCATTCTTGAACGCCCGGCTGAAATGGGAAGTGGACTTGAATCCCCAGCGGTGGGCGACCGCTGAAATGGTCTCGGTGCTCGGGGGCACCCGGGACAGCTCCCTGCGGCACGCGTCGAGCCGGTGCGTACGTACCCATTCACCGAAACCGATGCCGTTCCTGGCGAGGACGGCGTAGAGGTAACGGACCGATATGTGGTGGGCTTTCGCGACGGACGCCGGTGTCAGATCGTGGTCCGCCAGATGTGACCTCATGTATTCCACGATGCGCAGACCGA
This sequence comes from Streptomyces sp. NPDC054841, assembly GCF_053611045.1. NCBI lineage: Bacteria > Bacillati > Actinomycetota > Actinomycetes > Kitasatosporales > Streptomycetaceae > Streptomyces > Streptomyces sp. NPDC054841. The sequence goes on from NZ_JBSGZO010000581.1 coordinate 2,087, forward strand.
GCGTCTCGTGCAGGGGGCCGGCGCCGAGCGCGGGGCTGCCCGACTCCGCGGCGATGACCGCCCGGACGAGCTCCATGCTGGGAGCCGCGAGCAGGCGGGCGGCCGTGCCCTCGTGGAGTTGGGGACTCGTGGCGAGTTGTGACAGATATCCCGACGTCAGGCCGGAGATGGTGCCCTTCGCTCCGAAAGTCCGCGCCGTCACTCCGTGGACCGCTGGGTCGGGAAGTGCGATCTCATTCAGCGGTATGCGGAAGAAGTGCATGTCGACACCCCGGTCGAAGAGCAGGGTGTAGGGGCGACGCGTGTCGTAGAAGGCGATGTCTCCCGGCCGCAGGACAGCATCCCTGCCGTCCTGGACGACCGTACTCTCACCGGAGACCTGGAGACTGATGAAGAGCACGGGCTCCCAGTCGGCCTTCGCCAGCCGCGGAGTCCTGTGCACGGTGGCCGGGTTCGCCCGCACCGAACTGACCTGCAGGGAACCGAGGCCGGTGATCGACACATCCGCGAACACGCGCTCGGGACAGCGCGGAAGGACGAGCTCGACCGGCACGACGTGCTCCCGGATCGTCCGGCGGAGGGCCTCGGCGCGATCGTTGAGCGGGATGACGGAAGTTCCCCAGGTCGTGGTCACGTTTTCTCCTCCATGCAGTCGTACGGCCGCAGGCTAAACCGGGTCGACCACATGGCGAGGCGCAGGCACGGAGCACCGCTGCGAAATTGCGGCGAGAGACAACAAACGTGCACGCACAGACAGACAAGGGTGTCCGGATCTCATCTCACGGAACCTGATCTCCGGACCTCGACGCCCGGAACCTGGCGTCCGGACCGCGATGCCCGGAACCAGATGCCCGGACTCCATCCGCTCGGACCTCAACGACTGGACGTCGACACCCTGATCTCAACCGCCCGTGCTCAGCCTGTCCCGCAGCTGCCCGCGGGAAGTGATCCCCAGCTTCGGGAAGATCCGGTACAGGTGGGTCCCGATGGTGCGCGGAGACAGATAGAGCTGCTGGCCGATCTCGCGATTCGACAGTCCCTCGGCAGCCAGCCTGGCGATCTGCAACTCCTGCGGCGTGAGCTGGTCCCAGCTGCTGGGGCTGTGCCGCTCGCTGCTCTCCCCGGCCGCGCGCAGCTCCTGCCGTGCCCGCTCGGACCACGGTCCCACGCCGAGTGAGTCGAAGGACTCGCGGGCGATGCGCAGCGGGGTGCGTGCCTCCGTGGCACGGCGGCGGCGGCGCAGCCACGAACCGTACGCGAGCATCAGCCGCGCCCTCGCGAACGGCCAGTGGGCCATGTCCAGGTCGAGCGCGGACCGGAAGAGAGCCTCGGCATGCTCGTCGTCGGCGAGCAGAGCGTGGGCGACGCTCAGGTTCAGCCGGATCATTTGCGCCTCGGTCGCGGCGGCTGCCGTGTCCAGCCTTGCGAGTGCGGCCCGTGCGGCATCCCGCTGGTCGTCGCGCAGGGCCGCTTCGGCAAGATCCGCGATCGCACTGGTCTGCAGGTAGGGGTGGTGCGCGGGATCGGCCGGGTCGAAGACCCGCCACAGACAGTCGAACGCCTCGGCATGGTTTCCCGCGGCCAGGCCCGTCAGGCCCCGGGCGATCTGGATGAACGCCAGATTCGAGTTGTTCGCCACCGCAAGGCCCTGCCGCTCCGCCTCGGCCGCGACGGATCGTGCCGTGTCCAGGTCTCCGTGCAGCGCGGCGAACTGCGCCTTCGCGATGCGGGCACCGGTGAGCCAGCGCGGCTGGCGATTCTCCTCGGCGAGCCGCATCGCCTCCGCCACCGCCGGCAGGCCCGTCTCCCAGTCCACGGCGTGGACCGTTGTGAAGGCGAGCGACACGAGGGTCTGGGCCAGCAGACCCAGCCGGCCCTGTGCCCGCAGCCCGGCGGCGGCACGCTTGAGGAAGCCCGCCGCGCGGTCGTACGCGCCCATCATGGTCGCCGCCGTGCCGAGTGTCGCGGCGGCCAGGACGTCGTACCCGCCCTCACGCTCCAGGCGGTCGAGGCGCTCCAGGACCGCTGAACCCCGTTCCAGCGGGGTCGCGGCGGCCAGGGTGTACACCAGGTCCGGGTGCAGTTCCGGAAGGGGCAGGGCCTCGGCCGCCGCCACCACTCGCTCCCGCAGCTCTTTGCCGGGGTCGGACCACCAGCAGCGCCGCGCCGCGGACCGCAGAAGTCGCAGAGCGAGCACGGGGTCACCGGCCTCGGCCGCCCGCTCCGCGGTCGTGATGAGCAGATGCAGCCGCGGGGCGCCCGCCGCCACATCCACTTCGAGCGCTTCGCGGAGCAACAGCAACCGGGGTCTCTCCAGGGCGCCGAGCTCCAGCGGTTCGGCCCGTTGCACCAGGCTGAAGGCCCGCTCGGTGCTGCCGAGTTCGAGGGCCAGCTCCGCCGCGTCCAGCAGCCGTGCCGCTTGGCACGAGGGCAGCTCGCTCAGCGCCGTGGCGCGTTCCAGCGCGGCCACAGCCACCGCCGTCGCGCCGCGTCCCCGCGCCCTGGCCGCCACCTCGTCGAGCGCCCGCGCGACCGTCTCGTCGCGGCGCCCGATGGCCGCGGCCCGGTGCCACGCCTGCCGGTCCGGCTGGCCGTCGAGGACACGGGCCAGCGCCTCATGCGCCGCCAGCCGGTCCACCAGCGGCGCCGACTGCAGTACGGCCGAGCGGACCAGCGGATGCCGGAAACCGACGCGGAACTCGTCGGCGTCGAGCAGACCGGCCGCCACGGCGGGCTCCAGGGCC
>NZ_JBSGZO010000582.1:0-4793 GCF_053611045.1 Streptomyces sp. NPDC054841
TGACGGAGTCGATCACGACGGTGGCCAGCAGCACACCACCGGTGATCATGTACTGGATCGGCGTGGCGATGCCTTCCAGCGCGAGTCCGTACTGGATCGAGACGATCACCATGACACCGAGCAGCGCGTTCCAGGTGCGGCCGCGGCCGCCGAAGAGGCTGGTGCCGCCGATGACGGCCGCCGCGATGACGTTCATCAGGAGGTCACCGGCGCCGGCGCTCTGGTTGGCGGCCGCGATCTTGGAGGCCCAGAACAGGCCGCCGATGGCGGCGAAGGTGCCCGCGATGGCGAAGACCGAGACCCGGACCGCCGTCACGTTGATACCGGCACGGCGGGACGCCTCGACGCTGCCGCCGAGCGCGAAGATCTTCCGGCCGTACGCGGTGCGCCGCAGGACGAAGTCCGTGATGACCAGCACCGCCAGGAACAGCACCAGCGCGAGGGGAAGTCCCTTGTACTGGTTGAACATGAACGCGGCGGCGAAGGACACGACCGCGAGCAGGGCCGAGCGGAAGATGATGTCCCCGACCGGCCGGGACGGGATTCCGGCGGCCTCACGACGGCGGCTGTCGAAGAACGACGAGAGGAAGAAGCCGGCCACGGCGACCGCGGCGAGGCCGTAGGCGGCCGCCACGTCCGAGAAGTAGTACGTGGTCAGCTTGCCGACCACGCCTTCGCCGTCCAGGTTGATGGTGCCCTGGTCGCCGAGGAGCTGGAGCATGAAGCCCAGCCAGAACAGCAGTCCCGCCAGGGTGACGGCGAACGCGGGCGCGCCGATCCGGGCGAAGAAGAATCCGTGCAGGGCCCCGATGGCCGCGCCGCTCGCGATGGCGACGAGGACGGCGAGCCACTCGTTCATGCCGTGAGTGACCGTCAGTACGGCGACGATCGCGCCGGACACACCGCTGACCGAGCCGACCGACAGGTCGATCTCGCCGAGCAGCAGCACGAAGATGATGCCGACGGCCATCATGCCGGTGGCGACCATCGTGACCGCGATGTTGCTGAGGTTCTGCGCGGAGAGGAAGTTCGAGTTCAGGCTCTGGAAGATCACGCAGATGAGGATCAGACCGATGACGACCGGGATCGAGCCCAGGTCACCGGCGTGCAGCTTGCGCTTGAACTCCGAGACGTAACCGGCGAAGCCCTGCTCGCGCACCAGCAGCCGGGGGTCGACCGCGGTGACCGCGTCGTGGGCGGCATCCGGGTTCACTACCTCGTGTCCGCCGCCGATGGGGGCGGAGGTCTTTTCGGTGCTCACTTCTGCGCCTCCGAGGTGCGCGCCGCACGACGGGTCACGGCGTTGTCCGTGGCGCCGGTGATGGCGGAGATGATCTCTTCCTGCGAGGTGGACTTGACGTCGAAGACGCCGTTGTTCCGGCCGAGCCGGAGCACCGCCACCTTGTCCGCGACGGCCTTCACATCGGCCATGTTGTGGCTGATGAGGATGACCGCGTGGTCACGCTCACGCAGCCGCTCCACGAGGTCGAGCACCTGTGCGGTCTGCTCGACGCCGAGGGCGGCGGTGGGCTCGTCGAGGATGACGAGCTTGGGCTCGCCGAGCATCGAACGGGCGATGGCCACGGTCTGCCGCTGACCGCCGGAGAGCGAGGCGATCGGGATACGGACGCTGGGGATGCGGATCGAGAGCGTGCTGAGCAGCTCACGGGAGCGGCGCTCCATCTCCACCTCGTCGAGAACGCCGCGCTTGCGCAGCTCCCGGCCGAGGTAGAGGTTGCCGACGACGTCGATGTTGTCGCACAGCGCGAGGTCCTGGTAGACGGTCGCGATGCCCAGGTTCTGGGCGTCGTGCGGCTTGCCGATCGACACGGCCTTGCCTTCCCATTCGATGACGCCCTCATCGATGGGGTGTACGCCGGCGATCGTCTTGACCAGCGTGGACTTTCCGGCGCCGTTGTCGCCTACAAGGGCGACCACCTCGCCGCCGTGGACCTCAAGCTCTACGTCGGTGAGCGCCTGAACGGCACCGAACCGCTTGGAGACCCCGCGCAACGCCAGCACGGGCGTAGCGGACACGTGAACCATCTCCTTCGCCGCCTGACCGGCGGGGATGCCGCGCCGTAGGGGTGGCGCGGAGGTTGAGCAGAAGCGAACGACACTTGCGTCGATGGGAGAAGCGTTTCTGTCCGGTGCCCCGCCCCGATAGCGGGGGCTGGAAGGGGGCAGGGGCACCGGGCAGGCTTCGGGGGCGGTCCCTTCGGGACCCGGGGCCTACTTCAGGCCGAGCGCGTCGCAGGCGGCCTTGTACTTCGGGGTGCAGATCTCGGCGACGGTGTAGACGCCGTCCTTGAGGACCGTGTCCTTGATGTTGTCCTTGGTCAGCGAGACGACCGGGACGAGCACCGACGGGACGCCCTTCTGGGTGGGGCTGTCGACCTTGGACTTGGCGATCGAGTCGAGCTTCTCGCCCTTGGCGAGCGCCACGGCCATCTCGGCGGCGGCGGCGGCCTCCGGCGCGTACGGCTTGTAGACGCTCATGAACTGCTCACCCGCGACGATCCGCTGCACACCGGCGAGCTCGGCGTCCTGGCCGGTGACCGGCGGGAGCTTGGAGATGCCGGCGGCCTTCAGGGCGGTGATGATGCCGCCCGCCATGCCGTCGTTGGCGGAGTACACGCCGACGATCTTGTCCTTGCCGATGGCCGTGATCGCCGCCTCCATGTTGGCGTTGGCGTTCTCCGGCTTCCACTCCTTGGTGTCGTACTCCTTGCCGATGTTCACCTTGCCCTCGAGCTCGGCCTTCGCGCCCTTCTTGAACAGCGCGGCGTTCGGGTCGGTGATCGCGCCGTTCATCATCACGATCTGGCCGTCCTTGGCCTTGGCGCCGAGCGCGGCGAGGAGCGCCTTGCCCTGGACGTGGCCGACCTCTTCGTTGTCGAAGGAGGTGTAGCCGTCGATCGGGCCCTCGGCGAGGCGGTCGAAGGCGACGACGGGGATGCCCTCGTCCTTGGCCTTCTTCACGCTGCCGGCGATCGCCTTGGAGTCCACGGCGTCGATGATCAGCGCGTCGACCTTGTTGGTGATCATCGTGTCGACCTGCTGGGTCTGCAGCGTCGCGTCCTGCTTGGCGTTGGCGTAGACGACCTCGGCCTTGCCGTTCGTGAGCTCGCTGATCTTCTTCTCGATGAGCGGCTTGTCGAACTTCTCGTAGCGCGCGGTCTGGTTCTCGGGGAGAAGGAGACCGATCTTGATGTCGTCGCCCTTCGCGGCACCGGTCTTGGAGCCGTTGTCCCCGGACTCCTTGGCGCTGCCACAGGCGGCGAGGGACACGGCCATCGCGGTGGCGGCCACAGCCACGGCGGCACGACGCATCTGCGTGTTCATTCAGAAACCTCCCTGACGAGGCCGCGTCCTTGCGGCCGAGGTGGCTGGAAGTCAACTCGGCTGCAACGCCAGCGTCAAGGAGTAAATCCTTAACGAGATGACAACGGTGCCATTCGTTATCTAAGTGAAGGCAGGCGCCCCGGCCGGTACCGAGCTGTCCAGAAGTGTCGAATCGCCCATTTCGCTGAGTACGAGTGCCAGCGCCCCCAGCACCTCGGCGCGTCCGCCCAGCGCCCCCGGAAGGACGGAGAGCTGGCGGGCCGCGCTGGGAATCGCGTACCTGGAGACCGATTCACGGATCGGCGCGAGGACCAATTCTCCCGCTTCGGCCAGATTCCCGCCGAGCACGACCCGGCTGGGATTGAGCAGATTGCACAGGTTGGCCACGCCGCTCCCGATGTGCCGTCCCACGTCGGCGATCACCCGGCGGCAGCCCGGATCGCCCTCCCGCGCGAGCTGCACCACGCGCTCCATGGTCAGATCCGGGCCGTGGCTCGGCTGGAGCAGCGGCAGGACGTACCGGGCGGCCGCGAAGGTCTCCAGGCAGCCACGGTTGCCGCAGCGGCAGACGGGACCCGACTCGTCCAGCGTGATGTGGCCGATCTCCCCGGCCGTACCGCCGGGGCCCCGGTAGATCTGTCCCTCTATGACCAGACCGGCGCCGACACCGCTGGCGACCTTGATGTACGCGAGGTCCTTGACCCCTCGGCCGCTCCCCCAGACCAGCTCGCCGAGCGCGCCGAGGTTGGCGTCGTTGTCGACGTACACCGGCACCCCGAGGCGGGCGGAGAGCTCCTCGCTGGGGTTGATCCCGGTCCAGCCCGGCAGGATCGAGGTGGAGCCGAGCGTGCCGGACTCGACGTCGATCGGTCCCGGGACGCCGAGACCGACGCCGATGACCTTGTCCCGGCCGATCCCGGTGGCCTCGATCAGCCGTGTGACCAGCTGTTCCGCCCGCCCGAAGCCCTCCGCGGACGACGCGTCGACATCGAGCGGCTCGGACTCCTCGGCGAGCACCTGGTGGGCCAGGTTCCCGACCGCGACCCGCAGGTGGGTGTGGCCGAAGTCGACACCGATGACGACGCCGGCGTCCCCGCTGAGCGAGACGCTGCGGGCCCGGCGGCCGCCCGCCGATGTGGGCGTCACCTCGACGGTTCCGCCATCCTTCAGTTCACGAACGATGTTGGAGACCGTGGCGGCGGACAGGCCGGTGCTCCTGGCGATCTCGGCCTGGGTGAGCGAACCGGCCATACGCACGGCACGTACGACCCGCTCGAGATTGGCCCGATGCAGAGATGTCTGCGACCCCGGAGTCTCCATCGACTCACACACTCCCGCTCTTTACTCCAACATGTGAACTCTAAGGGGAGCCTTTCGGGTCGCTCCCCGTCAAGACCTGAGCAAGCGCAGAACCGCCCGCCGGCGGCTGCCGACGGGCGGTGTACGCG
>NZ_JBSGZO010000583.1:0-4786 GCF_053611045.1 Streptomyces sp. NPDC054841
CCCGCGACGTACGCGGGCGCGGCTTTCGTCACGGCGGTGCCGGTCGAGGAGCCGACCGGGTCAGGCAGTGTGCAGGGTCAGGCAGTGTGCAGGGTCAGGCGGTGTGCCGGTTCAGGCGGTGTGCAGGGTCAGGCGGTGTGCAGGGTCAGGCGGTGTGCAGGGTCAGGCGGTGTGCAGGGTCAGCCCGTAGCGGCTCAGGATCTCGTTGACGGGCTGGAACCAGGTGTTGCCGCCCGAGCTGCAGTTGCCCCAGCCCCCGGAGGTCACGCCCTGGGCCTGGTCGCCGCTGATGAACGAGCCGCCCGAGTCGCCGCCTTGGGCGCAGACGTCCGTTCTGACCATCTCGTACACGGCACCCTGCTGGTAGTTGACGGTCTCGTTCCTGCCCAGCACCGTGCCGCAGTGCCAGTGCGTCGTGGAGCCCGACCGGCAGATCGACGTACCGACCGGGGCCTCCCACGAACCGCGCACCAGCCGGTCCGGGGTCTGGCCCCAGCCCAGGACCACGGGGACGGTCCACCAGCCGTAGCCGGTGCTCACCCAGGCGTAGTCGTTACCCGGGAAGGACGAGCCCTGGAACCAGCCCATGTCGGAACCGTCCCAGCCGCGCACGAAGCTGCCGGGCCCGCCGCAGTGCCCGGCCGTGACGAAGCCGCCGTACACGGAGAAGCCTATGGAGCAGCGGACGTTGCCGGTGTAGTACGGGTCGCCGCCGACAACCCCCGCGGCGTAGGTGGAGGGCGCCTGGCCGACCGTCTCCACCTGTACGGGACCGGTGCGCCGGGCGTGGTCGAGGAACGCCTTGACCTTGGCGTCGCCGCTGCGGTCGGCGACGACGCGGACGACGATCCGGTTGGCCTTCGGGTCGACGTGCCAGCTGCTCACACCGGCGGGCGCGTGCCGGCGGTCGATGCGCTGCTTGGCCGCGTCGAGATGCGCGGCGGTGTGGGTGACGATACGGGTGTCGGCGCCGGCCGCCCGTACGGCGTCGGCCTTCTGACGGCTGGTCACGGCGACGGTCAGCCTGCCGCTGTCGGCGTCGAACCACGTACCGGCGAAGGCGGCGCCGGCCGCGCGTTCCGCCCTGCCCTGGACGGCGAAGGCCGCCTTCTCCTGGGCGAGGCGCTCGCGCGCCTGCCGCTCGGTCAGGCCCAGGTCCTGCTGCATGGCGGTGATCAGTCCGGGCGAAGCCGGGGGTTCGGGGGTCGGTGCCGCGGCGGCGGCGGGGGCGAACACGGCTCCGCCCCCGGCGCCGAGCAGGAGGAGTGCGCAGAGGGCGGAGAGGGCTGTACGTAAGCCGGTTCTCCGGTCGGTCTTCTTGCGTCTCACGTCGATGGACCCTTCTGTTGTTCCGGTGTTGTGGGGGTGGTGCGGTTGGAACATCAGGTGCTGAGAGCGCTCTCACAGAGAGTAGGAGCTCCGTCGGCCGCCGCACAGCCCCAGAACGCGCCTACCGGCTCGAAGCGGGGACCCTGCGGATGGACGGACCGGCGCGGGAAGTCATGGCGGAGTGCGAGCGGTTCACTACCAGGAGACAGGTACAAAAGGGTCTAAATTTGCGGGCTATGACGCAGCAGACCGAACTCGTTGGCAGCAGCTCCGCCCCGGAGGGCGACCCCGAGAGCGGCCGGGCCGCGGACGGCCCCCGCTCGGACTCCCCTCGCGCGGACGACTCCCGCTCGGACGGCGCCTCGCCGTTCGGCGGGAAGAGTCCCGGCGGGCCGGGCGGCACACCCCGGACCCTCCACCGGGCAACCCACCTGGCCGGCGCCTGGACCACGAGGAAATCGATCGCGGCCCTCTACTCGGTCTGGACCCTGACCCGGCTCGGCATGCTGTATCTGCTCGTCCAGGACAGCATCGGCGTCAGCAATGTCTCGGACGAGGTGAACTTCGTCTACCCGCGCTGGTACCAGCAGCTGGCCGACGGCTCCTTCCCCGTCAACGACGTCACCTGGCAGTACCCGCCCGGCGCGGGCCTGGTGTTCCTGTTCCCCGCCGGCCTGCCGTTCCTCGGCTACTTCCAGGCGTTCCTCGTCCTCACCTTCGCCGCCGACGCGATCGTCGTCCTGGCTCTGGCCCGCGGGGGACGCAGACTCGCCGGGGCCTGGCTGTGGACCGGCGGACTGCCGCTGCTGCTGAATGTGCCGCACGGCCGGTTCGACATCCAGGTCACCGCCCTCGCCGTACTGGCCCTGCTCAGCGCCCGCCGCCGCCCGCGCCTCGGCGGGGTGTTCGCCGCCCTCGGAGCCCTGGTCAAGGTCTGGCCGCTGCTCACGCTGGTGGGCACGGAACGCGGGCGCACCAGCCGCAGCGCCTGGCTGTCCGCCGCTGCGGCCGCGGCGGCGCTGCTCGCCGTACTCGCCCTCGGCTTCCGGAACAGCCTCGGCTTCCTGCAGCAACAGGGCGCCAGAGGCGTGCAGATCGAGTCGCTGGGCGGCACCGTACTGTCGCTGATGCGGGCGGCGGGCTCGCCGATCTGGATCGAGTCCCGCTACGGCGCCCTGGAGTTCAACGGGATGCATGTGGGGACCATCGCCCAGCTGTCCATGCTGCTCACCGCCGCCGCCTTCGGCTGGCTGATGTTCTGGCGGGGCAGGGCGTCGCAGTGGACCACGGCGACACCGTTCGACGCCGCACTCGCCGCCATCCTGCTGTTCACCGTCACCAGCAGGGTGATCAGCCCGCAGTATCTGGTCTGGCTGATCGGCCTGGCCGCGGTCTGCCTCACTTCCCGGCACACCACGCAACGCCCAGTGGCATTGGTGCTGCTGGCCGCGGCAGCGGTCACCTCGCTCGCCTTCCCCACCTACTACCTGGACGTGATGTACGGAACGGCGCTGGGCAACACGCTGATGGCCGTACGCAACGGACTACTGGTCGCCGCCACGCTGCTGTCCTGCCGCCGCCTGTGGAAGGCCACGACCGGTACGCACGACACAAACGGCGCCTGCGACACCACGGGTACGAGCGACCGCACGGATGCGAGCGCAACCACGGGTACGAGCGACCGCACGGATACGAGCGCAACCACGGGTACGAGCGACCGCACGGATACGAGCGCAACCACGGATGCGGAGGCGACACCGGCCACCGAGCCGACGCCGGCCACGGCTTCGGCAGCCGCGGGATAGGGCCCCAGCGCGTTCTGCCCCCCGCGCGGAGCACCGGATCTTCACCGGCTCCGCGCGGTCGCCCGGCACCGCGCGACCGTTCCGGTGACCCACCCCCTCGCGAACGTCGCCGTCGCTCACCACATTCGTCGTCCTCGGCCAGGGCACTCCTGGCCTGCGGCTCGCACGTCTGCCGCCGTACGGCGAGAAGTAGCGGCACGGCGGTACAGGCGCGTGCGGGACGGCCGGCGGCGATCTAGACTCCGGATGCGGATCAATCGCTCATAGGGGGCATAGACCCCTGTCCGGAGGGGCTGCTCGATGGCCGACGCCGATGCCGATGCCGATGCCGATGTGACGAGTGCACTCGCCGCCGAGGCGTATGTGTACGGCTATCCGCTGGTGTACGCGCTCACGATGGCCGGGGCGCTCGCGCGCAAGGGCATCGGTGCGCTGCCGCCCACCCCGCTCAACACCTTCGCGCACGCCCGGAAGCTCGCCGACCATCACGACAGCTTCGTGTCGGTCAACAACGACATCGTGTACTCGGTCGCGCAGCTCGACCTCTCCGGCGGGCCGCTCCTGCTGCGGGTGCCGGACACCGGCGGGGCCTACTACGTCCTGCAGTTCGTGGACGCATGGACCAACAACTTCGCGTACGTCGGCACGCGCGCGACCGGCACCGAGGAGGGGCGGTGGCTCATCGCGCCGCCCGGCTGGGCCGGCGTGGAGCCCGAAGGGATGCGTGGGGTGATCGACGCGCCGACCGCCGTGGTGTCGGTCGTCGGACGGTTCGCATGCGACGGGCCCGACGACATGCCGAGGGTCGCCGCGTTGCAGGACCGGCTGACGGTGGAGGCGCTCGACGGAAGGGCGCATCCGACCGGGCTGCCGACGCCGGAACCGGGAGTGCCGGAGGCGCTCGGCTTCTTCGAGAGGCTGCGGGTGTGGATGGGCGACTTCCCGCCCTCGGCCGAGGAAGCCGCGTACCAGGAGCGGTTCCAGCCGCTCGGGCTGCTGGAGGAGGGGCCTTCGCCGTACGTCTCCCCCGACTCCGGCCTCCTGGCGGCGCTGAGGGACGGATTCGTCGAGGGCAGGGCACGGGTCGGAGAGGCGGTCCGGGCCGCCGCCGCCACGGCGCCCGGGGAGTGGGCGCTCGACCCGCACTCCTTCGACTACAACCTGGACCACTTCGGGGTCGGCACGCACGACTCCCCGCAGTGGAAGATCGCGGACCGCGAGGAGTCGTACCTCGTACGGGCCGTGGCGGCACGCACCACGCTCTGGGGGTGCCACGGCTACGAGGCCGTGAACGCACAGGCCTTCACCGACGCCGAGGGCGAGCAGCTCAACGGCTCGAAGGCGTACACGCTGCGCTTCGAACAGCCGCCGCCCGTGGAGTCGTTCTGGTCGGTGACGATGTACGACGCCCCGGACTCCTACCTGGTCGCCAACCCGCTCGGCCGGTACTCGATCGGCGACCGCACTCCTGGTCTCGTCCACGCCGACGACGGCTCGCTGACCGTCCACATCCAGCAGGAGCAGCCCGCCGATCCGGCCGAGGCCGCGAACTGGCTGCCCGCCCCGCCCGGGGACTTCCGGCTCGTGGCGCGCCTGTACTCCCCCAAGGCCTCGGTGCTGGAGGGAAGTTACCGGCTGCCGCGGATCGAGCC
>NZ_JBSGZO010000584.1:0-4782 GCF_053611045.1 Streptomyces sp. NPDC054841
CTCGTAAGGAGCTACCAGGTCAAACCAACAAGACTTACTTGTTGATCTTGGTGACCTGGCCGGCGCCGACGGTCCGGCCACCCTCACGGATGGCGAACTTCAGGCCCTCCTCCATGGCGACCGGCTGAATCAGCGAGACGGTCATGGAGGTGTTGTCGCCCGGCATGACCATCTCGGTGCCCTCGGGGAGGGTCACCACGCCGGTCACGTCCGTGGTACGGAAGTAGAACTGCGGGCGGTAGTTGTTGAAGAACGGGGTGTGACGGCCACCCTCGTCCTTCGACAGGATGTAGGCCTGGGCCTCGAACTCGGTGTGCGGCGTGACCGAACCGGGCTTGATGATGACCTGGCCGCGCTCGACGTCCTCGCGCTTGATGCCACGGAGGAGCAGACCGACGTTCTCACCGGCCTGGCCCTCGTCGAGCAGCTTGCGGAACATCTCGATGCCGGTGACCGTGGTGGTGGTCTTCTCCTGCTTGATACCGACGATGTCGACGGTCTCGTTGACCTTGAGGACACCACGCTCGATACGGCCGGTGACGACGGTGCCACGACCGGTGATCGTGAAGACGTCCTCGATCGGCATCAGGAACGGCTTGTCGACGTCACGCTCGGGCTGCGGGATCGCCTCGTCGACGGCGGCCATCAGGTTCAGGACCGACTGGCCCCACTCCTTGTCGCCCTCGAGCGCCTTGAGCGCCGAGACCTTGACGACCGGCAGGTCGTCGCCCGGGAACTCGTACTCGGAGAGGAGCTCACGCACCTCGAGCTCGACGAGCTCCAGGATCTCCTCGTCGTCCACCATGTCGGCCTTGTTCAGGGCGACGACGATGTACGGAACGCCGACCTGGCGGGCCAGGAGCACGTGCTCCTTGGTCTGCGGCATCGGGCCGTCGGTGGCGGCGACCACGAGGATGGCGCCGTCCATCTGGGCGGCACCGGTGATCATGTTCTTGATGTAGTCCGCGTGACCGGGGCAGTCGACGTGGGCGTAGTGACGCGACTCGGTCTGGTACTCGACGTGCGCGATGGAGATGGTGATACCGCGCTGGCGCTCCTCAGGAGCCTTGTCGATCTGGTCGAAGGCCGAGGCCTCGTTCAGGTCCGGGTACGCGTCGTGCAGCACCTTGGTAATGGCGGCCGTGAGGGTCGTCTTACCGTGGTCAATGTGACCGATGGTGCCGATGTTGACGTGCGGCTTAGTCCGCTCGAACTTCGCCTTCGCCACTGGGGTCCTCCTGTGGAGTGGTTCTGTACGCCTTACTCATCGGCGCCAGGGTGATCTTTGCTGGATTGCCGTCCGCCGGGGCGAGCCTCACGGGTTCGCGGGGAAACGCCCCGACGGATACGGCGTCAAGCCTAAAGCGTGTACTCGGGTGAGTTACTCGCCCTTGGCCTTCGCGATGATCTCCTCGGCGACGTTCCGCGGAACCTCGGCGTAGGAGTCGAACTGCATCGAGTAGCTTGCGCGACCCGAGGTCTTGCTGCGGAGGTCGCCGACGTAGCCGAACATCTCCGACAGCGGCACCAGGCCCTTGACGACACGGGCACCGGCACGCTCCTCCATGGCCTGGATCTGGCCACGGCGGGAGTTGATGTCACCGATGACATCACCCATGTAGTCCTCGGGCGTGGTGACCTCAACGGCCATCATCGGCTCGAGGAGCACGGGGGACGCCTTGCGCGCGGCCTCCTTGAAGGCCTGCGAACCGGCGATCTTGAAGGCGAGCTCGGAGGAGTCGACCTCGTGGTAAGCACCGTCGAGAAGCGTGACGCGGACGCCCGTCATCTCGTAGCCGGCCAGGATGCCGAACTGCATGGCCTCCTGCGCACCGGCGTCGACCGAAGGGATGTACTCCTTCGGGATACGACCACCGGTGACCTTGTTCACGAACTCGTACGCGGCGTCGCCGCCCTCGATCGGCTCGATCGCGATCTGCACCTTGGCGAACTGACCGGTACCACCGGTCTGCTTCTTGTGGGTGTAGTCCACGCGCTCGACGGCCTTGCGGATCGTCTCGCGGTACGCGACCTGAGGCTTGCCGACGTTGGCCTCGACCTTGAACTCGCGCTTCATCCGGTCGACCAGCACCTCGAGGTGAAGCTCGCCCATACCGCCGATGACGGTCTGGCCGGTCTCCTCGTTGGTGTGCACCTGGAAGGAGGGGTCCTCCTCCGCGAGACGCTGGATGGCGACACCCAGCTTCTCCTGGTCGCCCTTGGACTTGGGCTCGATCGCGACCTCGATGACCGGCGCCGGGAAGTCCATGGACTCCAGGATCACCGGGTTCTTCTCGTCCGCGAGCGTCTCACCGGTGGTGGTCTGCTTCAGGCCCATGACGGCGACGATGTCACCGGCGCCCACCGACTCGATCTCCTCACGCTTGTTCGCGTGCATGCGGTAGATCTTGCCGATGCGCTCCTTGCGGCCCTTCACGGAGTTCAGCACGGCGGTGCCGGACTCCAGACGGCCGGAGTAGATGCGCACGAAGGTGAGCTTGCCGAGGTGCGGGTCGCTCATGATCTTGAACGCCAGCGCCGACAGGGGCTCGTCGTCGGACGGCCTGCGCTTGACGACCAGGTCCGCGTCCTTGACGTCGTGGCCCTCGATGGCCTCGATGTCGACGGGCGACGGGAGGTAGCGCACGACCGCGTCGAGCAGGGGCTGAACGCCCTTGTTCTTGAACGCGGTGCCACAGAACACCGGGGTGACCGTGGTGCCCTTGCCCTTGCCGGAGGCGATGGTGATACGACGGATCGCGGCGTACAGCTGCTCCTCGGAAGGCTCCTGGCCCTCCAGGTACAGCTCCATGATCTCTTCGTCGTTCTCGGCGACGGCCTCGACGAGCTTGCCGCGGTACTCCTCGGCAGCCTCGGTGTGGGTGGCCGGGATGTCGACGATGTCGTACATCTCGCCCTTGGCCGCCTCGGCGGACCAGACCAGGGCCTTCATGCGGACCAGGTCGATGACGCCCTTGAAGTCGGCCTCGGCACCGATCGGGAGCTGCATGACGATCGGCTGCGCACCAAGGCGGTCGCTGATCATGTCCACGCAGCGGTGGAACTCGGCACCGGTGCGGTCGAGCTTGTTGACGAAGCAGATACGCGGAACGCCGTAGCGGTCCGCCTGACGCCAGACAGTCTCGGACTGCGGCTCGACGCCGGCGACGCCGTCGAACACCGTCACGGCACCATCGAGCACACGCAGGGAACGCTCCACCTCGACGGTGAAGTCGACGTGGCCCGGGGTGTCGATGATGTTGATGGTGTGGTCGACGTCCTCGAGCGGCCAGTGACAGGTCGTCGCGGCGGACGTGATCGTGATGCCGCGCTCCTGCTCCTGCTCCATCCAGTCCATCGTGGCAGCGCCGTCGTGGACCTCACCGATCTTGTAAGACACACCGGTGTAGAACAGGATGCGCTCGGTGGTCGTCGTCTTGCCCGCGTCGATGTGGGCCATGATCCCGATGTTGCGGACCTTGGCCAGGTCAAGCGAAGTGGTGGCCATAAGGCTCAGTCTTCTCTCGGTTCTCGATGTGGGTAGCGACTACCAGCGGTAGTGCGCAAAGGCCTTGTTGGACTCGGCCATCTTGTGCGTGTCCTCACGCTTCTTGACCGAAGCACCGAGGCCGTTCGAGGCGTCCAGCAGCTCGTTCATGAGGCGCTCGGTCATGGTCTTCTCACGGCGGGCGCGGGAGTAACCCACGACCCAGCGCAGCGCGAGGGTGGAGGCGCGACCGGGCTTGACCTCGATCGGCACCTGGTAGGTGGCGCCACCGACACGGCGGGACTTGACCTCGAGAGACGGCTTGACGTTCTCGAGAGCGCGCTTCAGCGTGATGACCGGGTCAGCGCCGGTCTTCTCGCGGAGGCCTTCCATGGCGCCGTAGACGATGCGCTCAGCGGTGGAACGCTTGCCGTTGAGCAGGATCTTGTTGATCAGCGAGGTCACCAGAGGAGAACCGTAAACCGGGTCGATGATGACCGGGCGCTTCGGGGCGGGGCCCTTACGAGGCATTCTTACTTCTCCTTCTTGGCGCCGTAGCGGCTGCGGGCCTGCTTGCGGTTCTTGACACCCTGGGTGTCGAGGGAACCGCGGATGATCTTGTAGCGAACACCCGGCAGGTCCTTCACACGGCCACCACGCACGAGCACGATGGAGTGCTCCTGCAGGTTGTGTCCCTCACCCGGAATGTAGGCCGTGACCTCGATGCCGGAGGTCAGACGCACACGCGCGACCTTACGGAGGGCCGAGTTCGGCTTCTTCGGGGTGGTCGTGAACACACGCGTGCAGACGCCGCGACGCTGGGGGGAACCCTCCAGTGCGGGCGTCTTGTTCTTCTCGACCTTGTCCTGCCGGCCCTTACGGACCAGCTGCTGGATCGTAGGCACTACTTCTCCGGTTTCTGTGTGCCGTTAGTAAAGCTAACCTGGAACGTCGCCGACCCACGCGGTCGGGTGTGTCGAATGCTGCAGACTCCCGCCGCAAGGCGGAAAAGCGCAGAATTACGGTGGCCGGTCTTGGCTCGCTGTGCGGTTGAGGACACGCACATGAGCCCAGGCACACCCCAGGCACAAGGTCTGAGCGTACCTACCTCACCGAGTTCGGTCAAAACAAATGCAAGCGGGCCCGACACGCAGGTACGCCACCAGGATGCCCCCAAGCGCCCCGGACCGCCGTACGAGCGCCACAAGCCGCCTCTTGAGCCCGCACAAGGCCGGAAGGCCGGAAGGCCGGAACAACGCCGAAGGGCGGCCACCCCGTACGAAACGGAGTGGCCG
>NZ_JBSGZO010000585.1:0-4772 GCF_053611045.1 Streptomyces sp. NPDC054841
GGCCGCCGCCGCAGGCGGGCTCCGCCCGTATTTACTGCCCGTTGCTTCCCGGCGTTTCGTGCGCGCCGCCGGGGCTCACAGCGGCGCAACAGGCAGCCGCCGCAATCCGCACAGCCGCACCCCGCCCGATACCGGCCGGCCCGGCCGGGGACCGGGGCGGACCGGCCGCAGACCGCCGGCACCGCAGGACCGCCCGCAGGACCGCCCGCAGACCCAGCTGCAAACCGTCGGCAGACCCCGGCAGAGCACCTGAAGACCCCGGTAGACCGCCTGCAGACCTCTGCGGGCCTGCGGGCCGGGCCACTCGGGCCGCTGCAGGCCCGGCTACGGCTACGGCTGCGCCTGGGGCTACGGCCGGGGGCGGGTCAGCAGCCGGGCCGGGGGCGGGGGCGGGGGCGGGGGTCTGCGGATACACCCGGTCCGGGGCATGCGATACAGCCCCGTTCCGGCCACGCGACGTTCCTTTAACCGCGTTCACGGTGGGTGTCAAGCCCCGAATTCCGGTGGCATGACAGGGCTGCTCGGGCCGGGCGTACTGGATGTGTTCCGGCGAGTTGCCCTCGCCTTCGATTTCTTCCCTTTCTTCCATGAGCCGCTCCGATACGGATGAGCGGCACAGCGCGCTCTGCCGCAGACGAGGAGGCAACCATGCCTGTCATATCCGTCCCCCAGGACTTCAACGAAGACGAACTCTTCGTTGACCTAGAGGCGATTTTCGGGCACCCGTTGTTCCTCAAATGCGAGGGCTTCAACTTCGCCGGTTCGATCAAACTCAAAGCCGCCACCGAGATGGTCGAGGCCGCCGAACGCGACGGCCTGCTGAAGCCGGACTCGATCCTGGTCGAGTCCTCCTCGGGGAACCTGGGCGTGGCCCTGAGCATGATCGCAGCCAGCAAGGGCTACCAGTTCCTGTGCGTGACCGACTCCCGCTGCAACCTGTCCACCCGGCTGCTCATGGAGGCCCTGGGCGCCCAGGTCCACGTCATCACCGAGGCCGCCGCCGGCTCCGGGTTCCTCGGCGCGCGCATCGACCACGTCCGCGCGCTGTGTGCCTCCGACGACCGCTACGTGTGGCTCAACCAGTACACCAACCCCCACAACGGCATGGCCCACTACCGCAGGACCGGCCCGGCCATCGCCCGGCAGTTCCCCGACCTGGATGTGCTGTTCGTCGGGGCCGGCACCACCGGGACCCTGATGGGCTGCGCACGCTACTTCCGCCAGTGGCACCGGCCGGTGCGCATCGTGGCGATCGACACGGAGGGCTCGGTGACCTTCGGGGACACCCCGGGCCGGCGGATGATCCCCGGCCTGGGCACCAGCGTGCGTCCGCCGATGCTGGATGCGTCCCTGGTGGACGAGGTGGTGCACGTGCCGGAGGCCGACGCCATCCGGACCTGTCACCGGCTGGCCCGGCGCGGGTTCCTGTTCGGGGGCTCCACCGGCACGGTGGTCAGCGGCGCGATGAACTGGCTGGCCGGCAAGGAGGAACAGCAGCTCACCGCGGTGGCCATCGCCCCGGACCTGGGTGAGCGGTATCTGGAGACCATCTACCAGACCAACTGGGTGCAAGACCTCTACGGCGAGGACGTCCTCGACGCCCCGACACCGGCCCCGGCCCCGGCCCCCGCTCCCGCTCCCGCCCCGGCTCCCGCTCCCGCCCCGGCGCCGGCTCCCGTCCCTG
Source organism: Streptomyces sp. NPDC054841 (assembly GCF_053611045.1). Taxonomy (NCBI): domain Bacteria; kingdom Bacillati; phylum Actinomycetota; class Actinomycetes; order Kitasatosporales; family Streptomycetaceae; genus Streptomyces; species Streptomyces sp. NPDC054841. The sequence continues at coordinate 1,685 of NZ_JBSGZO010000585.1, forward strand.
CCCCGATCCCGGCACAGGCGCCGGTGCCGGCACAGGCCTCCCTCTCCTCGGCGGCCTGGCCCACACCACCGCCGCGGCCCTCCGGCCGACCCCGCAGGAACTGCTCGAACGCACGGTGACCGCCCGGGCAGCAGCACGGGAGACAGGCACGCGGACTGTTCACCGAGGACGAGATGACCACCCCCTCAGCAACGACGACCACCCTGGCGGGCCCCGGCGGCATCATCTGCCGGCCGACGGGCCACGCCACAGGCGCCGGACACCTCGGCGCCCGCGGCCGCTGCGCCCGCGCCCTTGCGGGGCAAGCAGGCGCCTCACGCACACGCCGTGCGCCTGGCGCGCGCACACCGGCGAGCACCCTGGCCACGCCGGGCGGGCCCTTTGGCCGCGGGGAGAGGACCGGCCCGTCCAGCAGCACGGACACGGACAGCCACCGGGTGCTCCGGGCTGCGGTCTGGGCGGGAGGCGGGCCACGCCCAGCGCGCCCAGGACGCGGATGCTCCCGGGCCGCAGCACGCCCGAGCGCCACCACACCGCACCAGCCGCACCGGCCGCACCGGCGGCCCGGTGAGGGGGGTGCCTGATGGAACAGGCATCCAACGACATGAGCGGCGCGCAGATCGCGGGCTACCGGGTGGAGCGTGAGATCGGCCGCGGCGGCATGGCCGTCGTCTACTGCGCCAGGGACCTGCGTCTGGACCGCACCGTCGCGCTCAAACTCCTCGCCCCCCAAAACGCCCGCAACGACATCTTCCGCCGCCGTTTCATCCACGAATCACGCGTGGCCGCCGCGATCGAGCACCCCCACATCGTGCCGGTCTTCGAAGCCGGCGAAACCGACGGCGTCCTCTACATCGCCATGCGCTACGTCTGCGGACTCGATCTGCGCGCCCTGCTCGACCGCGACGGCCCCCTGCCCGTCCACACCGCCATCCGCATCGCCGCCCAGGTCGCCTCCGCACTCGACGCCGCCCACGACCACGGCCTCGTCCACCGCGACGTCAAACCCGGCAACATCCTCGTCGCCAAGGGCACCGACATCGACCACCCCGAACACGTCTACCTCACCGACTTCGGAGTGACGAAGAAGTCCCTGTCCCTCACCGGATTCACCACCGTCGGCGAGTTCGTCGGCACCGTCGACTACTCCGCGCCCGAACAGTTCTCCCGCCGCCCCGTCGACGGCCGCTGCGACCTCTACAGCCTGGCCTGCGTCGTCTACGAAACCCTCACCGGCAAACCCCCCTTCCAGCACGAGGAGGACATGGCACTGCTGTGGGCGCACCAGTACGACCAGCCGCCCGCCCTGACCGAGAAACGGCCGGGAATCAGCCCCGCACTCGACGACGTCCTGGCCAAAGCCCTCGCCAAAGTCCCCGACGACCGCTACAGCTCCTGCCTCGAGTTCGTCGCCGCCCTGCGCGCCGCCGAAAACCACACCGGCAACCACCCGCCCACCCGCATCGACCTGCGCCCCACGCCCACTCCCCCGCCCCCCGGGCCGCCCCCCGAACCGCCGCCCTGGGCCCGGCCCGTCCTGGGCCGGCCGCACATCACCCTCCCGCCACCCCCGGTGACCTGAACCGCCCCCTCATTTCCCGGGCCGTGCGGACACCGATACGCCTGCCGCACAAGCCACCCGGCGAACGCCGGTACGGTCACCAGCCGGGCGAGGCACCAGCCGGGCGAGGCACGAGCCGGGCCGGGCGGGGCGGGGCGCGGGCGGACAAGCCCCCCACCAGCGGCGGACATGGATCTGGGGCAAGCAGCCCTGTGGACCACTGGATAGAATTCAGGCATGGGAGAGCGGCCCGTCGCGCCGACCGCGCCCGAACTCGTCCCCGACACCAGCCCCAGCTCTGGTCCCGGACCCGGTCCCGGCGGCCGCGGCGGCGGCTGCGGCGGCTTCGCGGTGATGAGTCCGAGCGGGCACCACCACGCCGGATCCGGCCCGTTCAGCGGCATCGTCCGGCCCGGTGGCAGGGGTGTCTGATGGAGCAGGCATCCAACGACATGAGCCTGTATGCGGGGCGGCCCTCCGGCCTGATCGGCGCGCAGATCGCGGGCTACCGGGTGGAGCGTGAGATCGGCCGCGGCGGCATGGCCGTCGTCTACTGCGCCAAGGACCTGCGTCTGGACCGCACCGTCGCGCTCAAACTCCTCGCCCCCGAACTCGCCCGCAACGACACCTTCCGCCGCCGCTTCACCCACGAATCACGCGTGGCCGCCGCGATCGACCACCCCCACATCGTGCCGATCTTCGAAGCCGGCGAAACCGACGGCGTCCTCTACATCGCCATGCGCTACGTCTCCGGACTCGACCTGCGCGCCCTCCTCGACCGCGACGGCCCCCTGCCCGTCCACACCGCCATCCGCATCGCCGCCCAGGTCGCCTCCGCACTCGACGCCGCCCACGACCACGACCTCGTCCACCGCGACGTCAAACCCGGCAACATCCTCGTCGCCAAGGGCACCGACATCGACCACCCCGAACACGTCTACCTCACCGACTTCGGGCTGACGAAGAAGTCCCTGTCCCTCACCGGATTCACCACCGTCGGCGAGTTCGTCGGCACCCTCGACTACGTCGCGCCCGAACAGATCTCCGGCCGCCCCGTCGACGGCCGCTGCGACCTCTACAGCCTGGCCTGCGTCGTCTACGAAACCCTCACCGGCAAACCCCCCTTCCAGCGCGAGGAGGACATGGCACTGCTGTGGGCGCACCAGTACGACCAGCCGCCCGCCCTGACCGAGAAACGGCCAGGGATCACCCCCGCACTCGACGACGTCCTGGCCAAAGCCCTCGCCAAAGTCCCCGACGACCGCTACAGCTCCTGCCTCGAGTTCGTCGCCGCCCTGCGCGCCGCCGAAAACCACACCGGCAAGAGCAGCCACCCGCCCACCCGCATCGACCGCCCCCAAGCCGCCACCGGACACCCCGGCCCGCCCCCCGAACCCCCGCCCTGGGCCCGGCCCGTCTTCCGCCAGCCACCCGGCTAAGGGCTGTCCCGTAATCCCCGGCGGGCGCACGACGACAGCTACGGCACCTCGCTGCGTTGTCGGATCGCCCGAATACGCCCAGTATGAG
>NZ_JBSGZO010000586.1:0-4769 GCF_053611045.1 Streptomyces sp. NPDC054841
CGGCCGGCCTCTGCTGGGGCTCGCGTCAGCAGCCGATGAGGCGGGTCGCGAGGTAGCCCTGGATCTGGTCCAGGGAGACGCGCTCCTGCTTCATGGTGTCGCGCTCGCGCACGGTGACCGCGTTGTCGTCGAGGGTGTCGAAGTCGACGGTGACGCAGTACGGGGTGCCGATCTCGTCCTGACGGCGGTAGCGGCGGCCGATGGCGCCGGCGTCGTCGAACTCGATGTTCCAGTTCTGCCGGAGGTCGGCGGCGAGGCCCTTGGCCTTCGGGGAGAGCTGCGGGTTGCGGGACAGCGGCAGCACGGCGACCTTGACCGGCGCGATACGCGGGTCGAGGCGCATCACGGTGCGCTTCTCCATGACGCCCTTGGCGTTCGGCGCCTCGTCCTCGTTGTAGGCGTCGAGCATGAACGCCAGCATCGTGCGGCCGACACCGGCGGCGGGCTCGATGACGTACGGGGTCCAGCGCTCGCCGGCTTCCTGGTCGAAGTACGACAGGTCCTGGCCGGAGGCCTTGGAGTGCGCGCCGAGGTCGTAGTCGGTGCGGTTGGCGACGCCCTCGAGCTCGCCCCACTCGCTGCCGCCGAACTGGAAGCGGTACTCGATGTCGGCGGTGCGCTTCGAGTAGTGGGAGAGCTTCTCGGCCGGGTGCTCGTACCAGCGCATGTTCTCCTCACGGAGACCCAGGCCGGTGTACCAGTTCCAGCGCTGCTCCATCCAGTACTCGTGCCACTTCTCGTCCTCGCCGGGCTTGACGAAGAACTCCATCTCCATCTGCTCGAACTCGCGGGTGCGGAAGATGAAGTTGCCCGGCGTGATCTCGTTGCGGAAGGACTTGCCGACCTGGGCGATACCGAAGGGCGGCTTGCGGCGCGAGGTCTGCTGGACCTGGGCGAAGTTGGTGAAGATGCCCTGGGCGGTCTCGGGCCGCAGATAGGCCACGGAGCCGGAGTCCTGCGTGGGGCCGAGGTGGGTCGAGAGCAGACCCGAGAACTGCTTGGGCTCGGTGAACTGGCCCTTGTTGCCGCAGTTGGGGCAGTTGATGTCGGCGAGGCCGTTCGCGGGGGTGCGGCCGTGCTTCTCCTCGTACGCCTCCTCCAGGTGGTCGGCGCGGAAGCGCTTGTGGCAGGAGGTGCATTCGGTCAGCGGGTCGGTGAAGGTCGCGACGTGACCGGAGGCCTGCCATACCTCGCTGGCAAGGATCACCGACGAGTCGAGACCGACGACGTCCTCACGCGAGGTGACCATGTAGCGCCACCACTGGCGCTTGATGTTCTCCTTGAGCTCGACACCCAGCGGCCCGTAGTCCCAGGCGGCACGCTGTCCGCCGTAGATCTCGCTGCAGGGGTAGACGAACCCACGGCGCTTGCTCAGGTTGACGATCGTGTCGATCTTGTCGGCGGCCACGGTGCTCTCTTCATTACGACGACGAAGTGCGAATGCTTCAGATTACCGGCGCCCGCACCCCCGGTATCAAATCGGTCCTCCCCTGTGCTCACGGCACTCGCTCCCGGGTTGCGAGGAGGTCACGGGGCGCTCATTTAATTGACAATCGTTTCCAGTTTTGTTGAAAATGACTGTCATGAACGTACGACGCCTCATACCCGCCACCGCCGTCGCCGGAGCCGCCGCGCTGTCCGTCGTGACCCTCTCCGCATGCTCGGGGTCCTCCGGTGCCGCGACCGGCGGCAAGAGCGACGGCAAGCTGGATGTGGTGGCGTCGTTCTACCCCATGCAGTATCTCGCCGAGCAGATCGGCGGCGACCATGTCGAGGTCACCACGCTCACCAAGCCGGGCGTCGAGCCGCATGACCTGGAGCTGAAGCCCAGGCAGGCGTCGGAGCTCCGCCAGGCCGACTACATCCTCTACCTCAAGGGCGTCCAGCCCGCCGTCGACGACGCGATCGCAGAGGCGGGCGTCGAGAACACGGTGGACGCCGCCACCCTCACGAAGCTCGAGAACCACGGCGCCGAGGTCGGCCACGACCACGGCCACGAGGGCGAGACCCCCGAGGAGCACGCCGAGCACGAGGGCGACGAGCACGCCGAGCACGAGGGCGAGGAGAGCGGCGCCGGAGACCCGCACATCTGGCTGGACCCGGTGAAGTACGCCGAGGTCGCCAAGGGCGTCGGCGCCTCGCTGGAGAAGGCCGACCCGGCCCATGCCGCGGACTACAAGAAGAACACCGACGCGCTGGTGACCAAGCTGGGCGGTCTCGACACCAAGTTCGCGCAGGGCCTGAAGAACACCGACACCAGGACCTTCATCACCACCCACTCCGCGTTCGGCTACCTCGCCGAGCGCTACGGCCTGGAGCAGGAGGGCATCGCCGGACTCGACCCGGAGAACGAGCCGAGCCCGGCCCGCGTCAAGGAGCTCCAGACCGTCGCGAGGCAGAACAAGGTCACCACCGTCTTCTTCGAGACGCTCGCCAGCGACAAGACCGCGAAGACCCTCGCCAAGGACACGGGCCTGAAGACGGACGTCCTGGACCCGCTGGAGGGAATCACGGACCAGTCCAAGGGCGATGACTACATCGCGGTGATGGAGTCCAACCTCGCCGCGCTGCAGAAGGCTCTCGGCGCAAAGTGACCGCAGCAGCATCGGAGGCGCAGTCCATGGAACCCGTCATATCCGTCCGTGGGGCCAGGGCCACGCTCGGCTCACGCCAGGTACTGCGTGGCGTCGACCTCACCGTGCACCACGGTGAGGTCGTCGCCCTGCTCGGCGCCAACGGCTCGGGCAAGTCGACGGCCGTACGGTCGTTGATCGGCCAGGTGCCGCTCACCGAAGGCACCGTCCGCCTCTTCGGCACCGAACTCCGCCGCTTCCGCGAGTGGTCGCGCGTCGGGTACGTACCGCAGCGCACGACCGCGACGAGCGGGGTTCCCGCGACGGTCCGCGAGGTCGTCTCGTCCGGTCGGCTGTCCCGTACGAAGCTGCGGTGGCCGTCCCGGCAGGACCGCTCGGCCGTGGAGCGCGCGATCGAGCTGGTGGGGCTCACGGACCGGGCGAAGGACTCGGTGAGCGCACTGTCCGGCGGACAGCACCAGCGTGTGCTGATCGCCCGGGCGCTGGCCGCCGACCCCCAGTTGCTGATCATGGACGAGCCGATGGCGGGAGTGGACCTCGCCAGCCAGGAGATCCTGGCCGGGACGCTGCGCGAGCAGGTCGCGGCCGGGACGACCGTGCTGCTGGTGCTGCACGAGCTGGGTCTGCTGGAGCCGCTGATCAACCGCGCGGTGGTGCTGCGCGACGGCTGCGTCGTCCACGACGGTCCGCCGCCGGAGGCCGTCGGCCAGCACGCGCTGCCCGGCCACGACCACGTACATCCGCATGCGGCCGACGAGCCGCTCCGCACGGGACTGCTGACCTGATCATGGAACTCCTCCAGGACCCCTTCATGCAGCGGGCGCTGCTGGCCGCCGTGCTGGTCGGCATCACCGCGCCTGCCGTCGGTATTCATCTGGTGCAGCGCCGGCAGGCGCTCATGGGCGACGGCATCGGCCATGTCGCGATGACCGGCGTCGGCCTCGGTTTCCTGCTCTCCAGCAATCCCGTGTGGATGGCGACGCTCGTCGCGGTCGTCGGCTCGGTCGCGATGGAGCTGATCCGGGCATACGGGCGTACGCGCGGCGACATCGCGCTGGCGATGCTCTTCTACGGCGGTATGGCGGGCGGCGTCATGCTGATGAACCTCAGCGGCACCGGGTCGAACGCCAAGCTCACCTCTTATCTCTTCGGCTCGCTCTCCACGGTCTCCGACGAGGACGTCACGGCGATCTGCCTGCTCGCGGGCTTTGTGCTGCTGGTGACGGTCGGGCTGCGGCGGCAGCTGTTCGCGATCAGCCAGGACGAGGAGTTCGCCCGGGTCACGGGTCTTCCGGTGCGGGCGCTGAATCTGCTCGTCGCCGTGACCGCCGCGGTGACGGTGACGGTCGCGATGCGCGTGGTCGGTCTGCTGCTGGTCAGCGCGCTGATGGTGGTGCCGGTGGCCGCGGCGCAGCAGATCACCCGGTCGTTCGCGGTGACGTTCGTCGTGGCCGTCGCGATCGGCGTCGCGGTCACGCTTTCGGGCACGGTCGCCACGTACTACCAGGACGTGCCGCCGGGCGCGACGATCGTGCTGCTCGCGATCGCGATATTCGTGCTGCTGACGCTGCTGGCGGCGCCGCTGGCCAGACGGCGTGCGAAGGCCCTGGACGCGGTGGCGGCGGAGTGCGATCTTGATGTTCCGGCCACCCGCCGCCCGGCCGACGACGTCAACGTCTGACCGGGCCCCGAGTCCCGCCTGGCAGAATGGCCCGACGAGGAGCGGGCGGAACGTAAGGAGGCACCTGTGGCGACTGCTGGACCCCCCGTACGCGGCCGGTCGACGCGGCAGCGGGCCGCGGTGGCGGCCGCGCTGGACGAGGTGGACGAGTTCCGCAGTGCGCAGGAGCTGCACGACATGCTCAAGCACCGCGGTGATTCCGTCGGCCTGACGACCGTGTACCGAACGTTGCAGTCCCTCGCCGACGCCGGCGAGGTGGATGTGCTGCGCACCAGCGAGGGTGAGGCGGTGTACCGGCGCTGTGCGTCCGGTGAGCACCACCACCACCTGGTGTGCCGGATGTGCGGCAAGGCGGTCGAGGTCGAGGGCCCGGCCGTGGAGCAGTGGGCGGAGACGATCGCGGCGCAGCACGGCTACGTGAACGTGGCGCACACGGTGGAGATCTTCGGTACGTGCGCGGAGTGCGCGCAGAAGTGACCCGAGGTACGTGAAGG
>NZ_JBSGZO010000587.1:0-4753 GCF_053611045.1 Streptomyces sp. NPDC054841
GTACGAGGACGACCCTCCGCCTTGCATCTGCACGCACCGGACGCCGCGAAGCCCGCCCTCCGGGCGGACGGCGGCAGACAGGGCTTACTCGTCTAGGCTCTGCACCATGTTCTGGCCCATGCTCGCCATCGCCCTTGGTTTCCTCGGGATAGTCGTCCTCGGCACCCTCGGCATCCGGGTCTTCCTGGAGGCCCAGCGCCTCGGCCGTCAGGTGGCCGCGACCACCGAGCGGATCAATCGCGCCGCGGAGGAACTGGAGAGCGCGGCGACGAGCCTGGCGCGCACCGGCGAGGCCTTGCGATAGCAGGGCGCGGTCCCCGGCACCGCCGAAGCGGGCGGTACGCTGCAGAAAGCGGCCGGGCAGCCGGGCCGCGGGCCGCAATGGCGTGTATGCACAGGCATTGCCCTGCGTTCACCGCTGCGGGTTACGATCGCTTTCAGCACGGTGGTCGGACGTATGTCCGGCCCGCCGGGCAGATGCATTTACTTGTCGCCTCGGTGAAGAAGGTAAACAGCTATGGGTAGGCTCGGCCCCACCGAGATCATTCTCATTCTCGTCGTCATCATCCTGCTGTTCGGCGCCAAGAAGCTCCCGGACATGGCCCGTTCGCTGGGCAAGTCGGCGCGGATCCTCAAGAGCGAGGCCAAGGCGATGAAGTCGGACGACCAGAAGAGCGCCCCGGCCGACCCGCCGACCCCGGGCTCCGCCCAGGACCAGTCCGCGCCGCGCACGATCCAGGCCGCTCCCGGCGATGTGACCAGCTCGCGGCCCGTGACCGAGCCGACGGACACCACCAAGCGCTGACCCTGGGCCGCCGCGGCCGCCGCAGGGTGGCGGCCTGCCGCACGAGATGAGGACGTGGGTTGCTCAAGTCTGCCCGCAAGCAGGAGAAGGATCCCGAGGGGCGGATGCCGCTCGCGGAGCATCTGCGTGAGCTGAGGAACCGGCTCGCGAAGGGACTGCTCGCCATCATGGCGGTCACGATCGTGGCCCTCGTGTACAGCGAAGACCTCATGCAGTTCCTGACGCAGTCCGTGCCCAAGTGTGCGCCGGGCGTCACCAGCGACGGCGGCAACTGCGCGATCGTCTCCTTCAACACGCTGATGGCACCGTTCAGCACGACGATCCAGCTGAGCCTCACCACCGGTCTCGTCATCGCGAGCCCGGTCTGGCTGTACCAGCTCTGGGCCTTCGTGGCGCCGGGCCTGCACAAGCACGAGAAGAAGTACACCTACGCCTTCGTCGGCGCGGCGGTACCGCTCTTCTCCGCGGGTGCGTACCTTGCGTACCTCATCCTTCCCATCAGCGTGAAGGTGCTCATCAGCCTCACGCCGGGAGGTTCGGCGAACATCCTCTCGCTCGGTGATGTCCTCGACTTCACCCTGCGCATGGTGATCGTCTTCGGCCTCGCCTTCGAGCTGCCCCTGGTGCTGGTGATGCTCAATCTCACCGGCCTGCTGACCGGTCGGCGCATGCTCGGGTGGTGGCGCGGCGTCATCATGGGCGTCTTCGTCTTCGGCGCTGTGATCACGCCGACGACGGACCCCGTCGGCATGATCGCGCTCGCCGGGCCGATCACCGTCCTCTACTTCATGGCCGTGGCCTTCTCGCTCGTCAACGACATGCGGCGGCGGCGCAGGAATCCGGACAGGGACCTGGCCGACGACGAGGCGTCCGAGGTCGACCTGACGCCCGAGCCGGTCTCCGCGGCTGTCGCGCTGCCCGAGCAGGCGAGCCCGGAGCGTGACCGTGTGAACGGCTACGACGACGTCACGTGATCTCCGCCGTGACAACAGCAAGGGTGCCGAGCGGGAGCTGGGCACCCTTGCTTCGTTAATGATCGCGCCTGCTGTCAGAGGCGCCGGGTAGGCTCGACGACAAGATGACAGAGGACCTCTCCCCAGCTGAGCGCTACGCGGCCGCCCGGACCCGCGCCGCCGAGCAGGCCACTGCGCTCGCTCCTTTCCGCGACATGTACGAATTCGATCTGGACCCCTTCCAGATCGAGGCCTGCCAGGCCCTGGAAGCCGGCAAGGGCGTGCTCGTCGCGGCGCCCACCGGGTCCGGCAAGACCATCGTGGGCGAATTCGCCGTGCATCTCGCACTGGCACAGGGGCGCAAGTGTTTCTACACGACCCCCATCAAGGCGCTGTCCAACCAGAAGTACTCGGACCTGGTGAAGCGGTACGGCCCGGAGAAGGTCGGCCTGCTCACCGGCGACAACAGCGTCAACTCCGAGGCCCCGGTGGTCGTCATGACCACCGAGGTCCTTCGCAACATGCTGTACGCCGGCTCCCAGTCCCTGCGCGGCCTCGGCCATGTCGTGATGGACGAGGTGCACTACCTCTCGGACCGCTTCCGCGGCGCCGTCTGGGAGGAAGTGATCATCCACCTCCCCGACTCCGTGACGCTCGTGTCCCTCTCGGCCACCGTGTCCAACGCGGAGGAGTTCGGTGACTGGCTGGACACCGTCCGTGGCGACACCGAAGTGATCGTCTCCGAGTCCCGCCCCGTGCCGCTGTGGCAGCACGTGCTCGCCGGGCGCCGGATGTACGACCTCTTCGAGGAGGAGACCGACCACGGCGGCCGCGGTGCGTCCCGGCGCGAGGTCAACCCCGACCTGGTCCGCATGGCCCGCATGGAGAACTCGAAGACGTACAACCCGCGCGACCGCCGCCGCGGCAAGATGGTCCGCGAGGCCGACCGGGAGCGGGAGCGCAGACAGCGCAGCCGTATCTGGACCCCCGGCAGGCCCGAGGTCATCGAGCGGCTGGACGCGGAAGGGCTGCTGCCCGCCATCACGTTCATCTTCAGCCGCGCCGCATGCGAGGCCGCCGTCCAGCAGTGCATGTACGCGGGACTGCGGCTCAACGACGAGGAGGCGCGCCAGGAGGTGCGCCGGATAGTCGAGGAGCGCACGGCTTCCATCCCCGGCGAGGACCTCCATGTCCTCGGCTACTACGAGTGGCTGGAGGGCTTGGAGCGGGGCATAGCCGCGCACCACGCCGGAATGCTCCCGACCTTCAAGGAGGTCGTGGAGGAACTCTTCGTCCGCGGCCTCGTCAAGGCCGTTTTCGCCACCGAGACCCTCGCCCTGGGCATCAACATGCCGGCCAGGTCGGTGGTGTTGGAGAAGCTCGTCAAGTGGAACGGCGAGCAGCACGCCGACATCACCCCCGGCGAGTACACCCAGTTGACCGGCCGGGCGGGCCGCCGCGGCATCGACGTCGAGGGCCACGCCGTGGTGCTCTGGCAGCGCGGCATGGACCCGGGTGCCCTCGCCGGCCTCGCCGGTACGCGCACGTACCCGCTCCGCTCCAGCTTCAAGCCGTCGTACAACATGGCCGTGAATCTTGTGCACCAGTTCGGCCGCCACCGCTCCCGCGAGCTGCTGGAGACGTCGTTCGCACAGTTCCAGGCGGACCGGTCGGTCGTCGGCATCTCGCGCCAGGTGCAGCGGAACGAGGAGGGCCTGGAAGGCTACCGGGAGGGCATGACCTGCCACCTCGGAGACTTCGAGGAGTACGCGCGGCTGCGTCGCGAACTCAAGGACCGCGAGACCGAACTGGCCAAGCAGGGCGCCGCGCAGCGCAGGGCGGCCGCGGCGGGCTCGCTGGAGAAACTCAAGCCCGGCGATGTCATCCACGTCCCGACGGGCAAGTTCGCGGGACTTGCGCTCGTGCTGGACCCGGGGCTGCCGGCCGGGCGTTCCGGCGGGCACCGGGGCGGATACGAGTACCACGACGGCCCCCGGCCACTGGTGCTGACCGCCGAGCGGCAGGTCAAGCGGCTCGCGTCGATCGACTTCCCCGTGCCCGTCGAGCCCCTGGAGCGGATGCGGATTCCCAAGTCCTTCAACCCGCGTTCGCCGCAGTCCCGCCGCGATCTGGCGTCGGCGCTGCGGACGAAGGCCGGGCACATCGAGCCCGACCGGCATCGCAAGCCGCGCGCCGCCGCCGCGGACGACCGTGAGATCGCCCGCCTCCGCAAGGACCTCCGGGCCCATCCCTGCCACGGATGCGACGAGCGCGAGGACCACGCCCGCTGGGCCGAGCGGTACCACCGGCTCCAGCGCGACACCCAGCAGCTCGAACGACGCATCGAGGGCCGGACGAACACGATCGCCCGCACCTTCGACCGCATCGTCGCGCTGCTGACCGAGATGGACTACCTCCGCGGCAACGAGGTGACCGAACACGGCAGGCGGCTGGCAAGGCTCTACGGCGAGCTGGACCTGCTGGCGAGCGAGTGCCTGCGCGAAGGGGTGTGGGAGGGGCTCAACCCCGCCGAGCTGGCCGCGTGCGTCTCGGCACTGGTGTACGAGGCGCGCCAGGCCGACGACGCGGTGGCACCGAAGCTGCCGGCCGGCAAGGCGAAGGCCGCGCTCGGCGAGATGGTGCGGATCTGGGGCCGGCTGGACGCCCTCGAGGAGGAATTCCGCATCAACCAGGCCGAGGGCGTGGGGCAGCGCGAGCCCGACCTCGGCTTCGCTTGGGCCGCGTACGAATGGGCGTCGGGCAAGGGCCTGGACGAGGTCCTCCGCGAGGCGGAGATGCCCGCCGGTGACTTCGTGCGCTGGTGCAAGCAGGTCATCGATGTGCTCGGCCAGATCGCGGCGGCGGCCCCCGGCGAGGGCACGACGGTCACCCGTAACGCGCGCAGAGCGGTGGACGCGTTGTTGCGGGGCGTGGTCGCGTACAGCTCGGTCGGCTGAGCCGGCGATTCACCACTGCGGTGCGCCGCCCCTGGTGC
>NZ_JBSGZO010000588.1:0-4751 GCF_053611045.1 Streptomyces sp. NPDC054841
CCGCCCCGCAGGGGGCACCGCCCTCCGCCCCGCAGTCGGAGAACCCGCCGGCGGCCGACCCGGCCGCCGCGCTCCAGCGCATGTACGTCGACACGAGCCCGTTCAGCCCGGCACACCTGAGCCTCAATGCCGAGGTCCTGGGGCCCGAACGGATGCTGTTCGGCACCGACTCACCGCCGATGGCGGCGCCGCTGGAGGACTTCATCCGCATGATCGAGAAGCTGCCCGTGGACAAGGCGTCCCAGCAGCTCATCCTCGGCGGCAATGCCGAGGCCCTCTTCGACTTCAGGAGTCGTCCGTGACCACCATGCAAGACCCCGCCGCCGCAGCCGAGCGGTGTACCCCCGAGTTCCGGCGGAACCCGCACCCGGTCTACGCCCGCCTCCGGGACACGGCACCGGTCTGCCCCATGAAGCCGCCGCACGGCAATGACACGTACCTGATCACGCGGTACGAGGACGCGCGGGCCGCCCTGTCGGATCCGCGGCTGAGCAAGGACATGTACGGGGCCATGGACGCCTACCGGAGGATCTTCGGTGACTCGTCGGTGGCGCTGGACGACAACATGCTCAACTCCGACCCGCCGAAGCACACTCGGCTGCGAAAACTCGTCAACTCCGAGTTCACCCCGCGCCGAGTGGAAGCCCTGCGGCCGCAGATCCAGGACATCGTCGACAGGCTGCTCGACTCATGCCCGACCCGGGAACCGTTCGATCTGCTGCCCGCGTTCGCGTTCCCGCTGCCGATCACCGTGATCTGCGAACTGCTCGGCGTACCGCCACAGGAGCGCTCGCACATGCACCAACTGTCCACCACAGTGGCGCAGACCGGTTTCAGCGAGGAGTCCAAGCGGGCCCAGCAGGAGGCGGAGGAGGACCTGCACGCGTACTTCACGGATCTCATCGCGCGCAAGCGCAGCCGCCCGGGTGACGACCTGCTCAGCGCGCTCACCGCAGCCCAGGACACGGACGGCGGGCTCACCCAGAACGAGCTGGTCTCGACAGCGTTTCTGCTGATGTTCGCGGGTCATAAGACGACCGCGTACCTCATCGGCAATGCCGTCTACCACTTCCTGGCCAATCCGGCACAGCTGCGCGCCGTGCAGGAGAACCCGGAGCTGGTCGGTCCGGCGGTGGAGGAGCTGATCCGGTACGACGGCTCCGTGGAGAGCTCGACGTTCCGCTACGCGACCGAGGACGTGGAGTTCAGCGGGACGCGGATCCCGAAGGGCGCTCTCGTCCAGATCGCGCTCAGTTCGGCCAATCGCGATCCGCTGAAGTTCGACTCCCCGGACGAGTTCGATGTGATGCGACCGGGGAACGCGCAGAATGCCCATCTGGGCTTCGGGCACGGCAGCCACTACTGCCTGGGCGCTCCGCTGGCCAGGCTGGAGATGCAACTCGCGCTCACCAGTCTGTTCAGCCGTTTCCCGAGCATGGCTCTGGCCGACCCGGAGCGTGAGGCGAACTGGATGGCGGTTCCGTTCCCGGCCTTCCGCGGCCTCGCGGAGCTGCCCGTCGTGCTCGATCCCGCCGTGTCGTGACGACGGCGGGGGGAACGGGGGTGGGACCGTCATGACTCGCCGCGGAATTCGGCGGCGCGAAGGCGCCTGACCTGGGCCGAGCCCGTCAGGCGCCTTCTGCTGCGGCCGTGCGCTCACGGCGGGCGATTCGGAAATCGAGTAGGGCCGGCCCAGGGCTGACGCGTTCATGCAACCTTCTCGCAACCTCGCACATGGCTGACTGAGTCACTGCCTCAATGGCGGCGAGCGCATCCGTTCTGGCGGGTTGGGAGAGGGGCGGAACATGCACGAATACGGGACGAACAAGCTGCCGGTGAGCTGCTCGCCGCGGAAGCTCGGATTCTCCTGATGGCTTCCGCCGAGGCTCCGTTCGTTCAGCTGACCCCCGCCGCCGCCGAGCTGGTGCGGCGACTGCGGGCCCTCCACGGGCCCCTGATGTTCCATCAGTCGGGCGGCTGTTGCGACGGCAGCGCACCGATGTGTTACCCGGAGGGCGAGTTCCGTACCGGCGGTTCGGATGTGCTGCTGGCGCAGCTGTCCGTCGAAGGAGTGACCGAACCGGTGTCTTTCTGGATGTCGGCGAGCCAGTACGAGGCATGGCGGCATACGCGCTTTATCGTCGACGTCGTCGAGGGCCGGGGTAGTGGATTCTCACTGGAGGCGCCCGAAGGGGTGCGTTTCCTGATCCGTTCCCGGCTCGTCGGCTCCTAAGGGCTGTCCCGTAATCCCCGGTGGATCAGCGCGCGGCGTCAGATGCGGTGCATCGCAAGGCGGAGGGTCGTCCTCATACTGGGCGTATTCGGGCGATCCGACAACGCAGCGAGGTGCCGTAGCTGTCGTCGTGCGCCCGCCGGGGATTGCGGGACAGCCCTTAGCCTCCCAGGTCTGGTCAACTATCCGGTGAATTGGGAGAGTTGACCGGACGTCTGGGGGGCGATGTGACGAGAAGTCATGCTCGGATCCGTACGGTGCTCAGCGTTGTTCTGGCCTGGTGCGCCCTGGCCGTCACCGGGCTCGCGGCAGGTGCTCCGGCGACCGCGGCGCCGGCCTGGGTGCGGCTCGCGTCGGGTGTGCAGTACCGGCAGTTCGACATCACGGCTTCGCACGGCACTACACGTGCCCATCTGCTGTCGGTGGACCTGCTCGACCCCAAGGTCTCGGTCGGGCTGCTGTATCCGGGCGCGGTGGGCGCCCGGGCGGCGCTGTCCTTGCTCGCCGACCACGAAGGCGCGGTCGGTGCTGTGAACGGCGACTTCTTCAACATCACGGAGACACAGCATCCCGGTGTCGAGGCGACGGGCGCCCCGGTCGGGCCCGCGATCGCGGACGGCCGGGATCTGAAGGCGGCCGTCCCCGACGGGCAGCGCTTCGGTCCTGTCCTGCCGCCGGGCACCACGACCCGAGAGGTGCTGGGCGTCGGCGGCGACAGGAGGGCACGGCTCGGCCGACTGGCCCTGGACGGCAGTGTGTTCACTGCCACGGGGCGATTCGCGCTGCGCGGGCTCAACCAGTACGCGCTGCCGGTCGGCTCGATCGGGGCGTTCACGTCCGACTGGGGCTCGGCCTCCCGGGTCCGTGCGACGTGCGGTACGGACACCGAACGGGCGGCCCCTTGCAGTACGGAGACCCATGAGGTGACGGTGCGGCGCGGGCTGGTGACGGCGGTGGCCACGACGCCGGGGCGCGGTGCGATCGCCGCGGACACCGAAGTGCTGGTCGGCCGGGAGGCCGGGGCAGCCGCGCTGCGCGGTCTGCGGGTCGGTGATGTCGTGACCATCCGGCACCGGCTGGTCGAGGCGCGCTCCGGAATTCCGTACCGCTTCGCGGTGGGCGGTTATCCATTGCTGCGCGACGGGGCGCCGCTGCCCGGTCTTGACGGCGTCACGTCGGCGGTGCGCTCGGCGGGCGGGATCACGGACAACGGGCGGACGCTGCTGCTGCTCGCGCTGGACGGCGACGCGCAGTTCCGTACCGGGCTGACGATCGCGGAACTGGCGTCGGTGATGGCGCAGGCCGGGTCCGCCGACGCGTTCAGCCTCGACGGCGGCGGCTCGTCGACGCTGGTCGCACGGGCTCCCGGAGCCCATTCGGTCACGGTACGTAACCATCCGAGTGGCGGGGCGGAGCGCGCGGTGCCGAACGGCATCGGGATCTTCTCCCGGGACTGATGTGCGGCGTCACCGCGCGGGACCGGGTCTCGCTGGCTAGCGTGGCTCACAGGACCGTCCGCCGGGTCCGGACAGAAGATCCCTCCAGAGACCCGTCCGGAGATCCCTCCGCAAGCCCGTCCAGCATCCCTCGATCCCGCAAGTCCGCAATCCCACAAGTCCGCGATCCCACAAGTCCTCGAACCCGCAAGTCCGCAATTCCGCACAGAAGAGAGAGTCACCGTCATGGCTGCAGCACCTGAAGGCACGCCGATCTGGGCCGACGCGATGTTCTCCGACGTGGAGGGCGCGAAGACCTTCTACGCCGAAGTCCTGGGCTGGACGTTCGGCGAGGCCTCGTCGGAGTACGGCAACTACACGCAGGCGTACGCGGACGACAAGGCCGTGGCCGCCGTCGTCCCGCCCATGCCCGGCCAGGAGGGACAGTCGCAGTGGTGTCTCTATCTGGCGTCTGTGGATGCCGCCGCGACCGCCGAGAAGATCCGGCAGAACGGCGGCACCGTCCTCATGGAGCCCATGGCGGTCGGCGACTTCGGATCGATGTGCATCGCCCAGGACCCGACCGGTGTCACGTTCGGCGTCTGGCAGCCCGGCACGCACGAGGGATTCGAGGCGACGAACGTGCCCGGCGCCTTCTGCTGGGCGGAGGTCTTCACGCGTGAGCCCGACAAGTCCGACACATTCTTCCCCGCGGTCTTCGGCTACAACGTGAAGAAGATCGAGGACGAGAACATCGACTTCAAGCTCTTCGACCTCGGCGCGGACCCCGTCCTCGGCCGGATGAAGATGACCGCGGAGGACTTCCCTCCGGAGGTCCCCTCGTACGTCCAGGTCTACTTCACCGTCCCGGACTGCGATGCTGCGGTCGCGACCGCCCAGAAGTTGGGCGGAAAGCTGGTGTTCGGTCCGATGAGCAGCCCCTTCGGCCGGTTCGCGGCGGTGGTCGACCCGCAGGGCGCGGCGTTCGCCGTCATCGATGTCACGACGACCGAGGGCGAGATGCCCAAGATCGCCTGAGTGAGGGGCGGATGCCCGGGGCCGCACCCTGAACGGTCCCGGGC
>NZ_JBSGZO010000589.1:0-4745 GCF_053611045.1 Streptomyces sp. NPDC054841
AGAGCACCCCGGTCGCCCGCCGCGCCGCCCCTCTAGGCTGATCGTGCAGAAAGATCACGCAGGCGGACAGCAGGCGCGACACGTACGAAAGAGCGAGGAGCACGACGTGGCGGTACGAGCCGTCCGGGGAGCCGTCCAGCTGGAACGGGACGAGGCCGGGCACATGGACGAGCAGGTCAGTGAGCTGCTCACCGCCATCCTGGAGCGGAACGGGCTCACCGCGGACGATCTGATCAGCGTCTGGTTCACCGCCACGCCGGACCTGCACAGCGACTTCCCCGCCGCGGCGGCGCGAGGGCTCGGGATCGTCGACGTACCGCTGATCTGCGCCCAGGAGCTGGACATCGCCGGGGCCATGCCGCGCGTCGTGCGGATCCTCGCGCACATCGAGTCCGACCTGCCCAAGTCCGAGATCGCGCACGTGTACCTCGGTGCCGCGGCCGCCCTCCGCAAGGACATCGCCCAGTGAGAACCGCCCTCGTCATCGGAACCGGACTGATCGGTACGTCCGCCGCGCTCGCGCTCGCCGCGCGCGGCGTCACGGTCCACCTCACGGACCACGACCCGGCGCGGGCGAGGACCGCGGCCGCGCTCGGCGCCGGTACGGACGAGGCGCCCGAAGGGCCCGTCGACCTCGCCGTCGTCGCCGTGCCGCCCGCGCATGTGCCCGCCGCCCTCGCCGAGGCGATGCGCGTGGGCGCCGCCCGCGGCTACCTCGACGTGGCCAGCGTCAAGGGCGGGCCGCGGCGCGAGCTGGAGGCGCTCGGCGTGGACATGACCGCGTACATCGGTACGCACCCGATGTCCGGCAAGGAGCGCTCGGGCCCGCTGGCGGCGACCGCGGATCTCTTCGAGGGCCGGCCGTGGGTGCTCACGCCGACCCGGGACACCGACACCGAAGTGCTGAACCTGGCGCTGGAGCTGGTCGCGCTCTGCCGCGCGGTGCCGGTCGTGATGGACGCCGACGCCCACGACCGGGCGGTCGCGCTGGTCTCGCACACACCGCAGCTGATCTCGTCGATGGTCGCCGCGCGGCTGGCGGACGCGGACGAGACGGCGGTGCGGCTGTGCGGGCAGGGCATCCGGGACGTCACCCGTATCGCGGCCTCGGACCCCCGCATGTGGATCGAGATCCTGTCCGCCAATCCGGGCCCGGTCGCCGACGTCCTGGCGGGCGTCGCGGCCGACCTCGACGAGACAGTGCGCTCCCTGCGGGCCCTGCAGTCCTCCGACGAGGACAAGCGCCGCGACGGCGCGGGCGGCGTCGAGGACGTCCTGCGCCGCGGCAACGCCGGCCGTGAACGCGTCCCCGGCAAGCACGGCGCCGCCCCGACGACGTACGAGACCGTCGCCGTCCTCATCAGCGACCAGCCGGGCGAGCTCGCCCGCATCTTCGCGGACGCCG
Organism: Streptomyces sp. NPDC054841; assembly: GCF_053611045.1. Lineage (NCBI taxonomy): Bacteria > Bacillati > Actinomycetota > Actinomycetes > Kitasatosporales > Streptomycetaceae > Streptomyces > Streptomyces sp. NPDC054841. The sequence continues at coordinate 1,406 of NZ_JBSGZO010000589.1, forward strand.
GCCGCGCGGGCGTCAACATCGAGGATGTCCGCATCGAGCACGCCACGGGCCAGCAGGCGGGTCTGGTCCAGCTCATGGTGGAGCCGGCCGCGGCCACGGTCCTGAGCGCGTCCCTGCGCGAGCGCGGCTGGGCACTGCGGCAGTAGCACCGGGCGCTCCGGCAGTAGCACGGCGCCGGCCGGCGGCGCACAGGCCGGCGGCGCTCGGGTCGGCGGCGCTCGGGTCGGCGGCACCCGTGCGCGGGGTCTCCGACCCGGCGCGGGCCGGTGTCCGTGGCTGCGGGGAGAGGCGCCCGGAGGCCCTTCGGCGCGGGGTTCGGGAACGGGTGCATGGGCAAGGTGCCGCACTCGGTAACCTTGTGCGGGGCACCTTGGCATTCCGGCCTGCCCGCAAACGCGTATGAGGAAGGTCTCCGACACCGTGGAATCCGTGATCGTCGCCATCGACGGCCCCTCCGGCACGGGCAAGTCGAGCACCTCCAAGGCGGTCGCCGCAGAGCTGGGCCTGAGCTACTTGGACACCGGCGCTCAGTACCGGGCGATCACCTGGTGGATGATCAGCAACGGCGTCGACGTCGGCGACCCGGTCGCGATCGCGAGCGCCTCCGGGAAGCCGGTGATCGAGTCCGGTACGGACCCGGTCGCCCCGACGATCACCGTCGACGGTCTGGACGCGTCCGGCCCGATCCGCACGCAGCAGGTCACCTCCAAGGTCAGCGCCGTCAGCGCGGTCCCCGAGGTGCGGGCCCGGATCACCGAGCTGCAGCGGTCCATCGCCGCGGCCGCCGAGAAGGGCATCGTCGTCGAGGGCCGGGACATCGGCACCACCGTCCTCCCCGACGCCGACCTGAAGATCTTCCTGACCGCCTCCCCGGAGGCCCGCGCCGCCCGCCGCAGCGGTGAGCTCAAGGGGAAGGAGGCGACCGACCTCGCCGCCACCCGTGACGCGCTGATCAAGCGGGACGCCGCCGACTCCAGCCGCAAGACCTCCCCCCTCGCCAAGGCGGACGACGCCGTCGATGTCGACACCACCGACCTCACCCTCCCGCAGGTCATCGAGTGCGTCGTGACCCTTGTTGAGGAGAAGCGAGCCGCGAAGTGACCCTCCCGTCCGCGCAGGGCGCCGCCGTCGGCCGGGTGATCGGCATCGGCCTCATGCACACGCTCTGGAGGCCGAGGGTCCTCGGCTCCTGGCGGGTCCCTGCCACCGGCCCGGTGATCTTCGCCGTCAACCACGCGCACAACATCGACGGTCCGATGCTCATGGGGACCTCTCCCAGGCCGGTGCACTTCCTGATCAAGCAGGAGGCGTTCGCCGGACCTCTCGACCCGTTCCTGACCGGAATCGGGCAGGTGAAGGTGGACCGTACGAGCGCCGACCGCACCGCCATCACCAACGCCCTCGGCGTGCTCGAGAACGGCGGCGTCCTCGGCATCTTCCCCGAGGGCACCCGAGGCGGAGGCGACTTCACCTCGATCCGCGGCGGGCTCGCCTACTTCGCCGTCCGCTCCGGTGCGCCGATCGTTCCCGTGGCCGTCCTGGGAAGCAGTGAGCGCGGCGGACGGTTGATACGGGCGCTGCCTCCGCTGCGCAGCCGCGTCGACATCGTCTTCGGCGACGCCTTCGCGGCGGGCGACGGCACCGGCCGCCGCACCCGCAAGGCGCTCGACGAAGCGACCGCACGCATCCAGGAGCGGCTCACCGCCCACCTGGAAAACGCCAAGCGTCTCACCGGGCGCTGAGCGAGACTTCAGTAGTGAGCCCGGGACCTCCTGTCCCTTGCTCACCGATCACCACGAATGAACGAGGAACGGACTTCATGAACGACCAGCACGACCACGGGGCACTCGGCGACACCGAGTACGCGGAGTTCATGGAGCTCGCCGCGGAGGAGGGCTTCGACCTCGAGGACGTCGAGGGCGCGATCGAGGAGGCCGGTCACGGCCCGTTGCCCGTCCTCGCCGTCGTCGGCCGTCCGAATGTCGGCAAGTCGACCCTGGTGAACCGCATCATCGGCCGCCGCGAGGCCGTCGTCGAGGACAAGCCCGGCGTCACCCGCGACCGCGTCACGTACGAGGCGGAGTGGGCCGGCCGCCGCTTCAAGGTCGTCGACACCGGCGGCTGGGAGCAGGACGTCCTCGGCATCGACGCCTCCGTCGCCGCCCAGGCCGAGTTCGCCATCGAGGCCGCCGACGCCGTCGTCTTCGTCGTGGACGCCACCGTCGGCGCCACCGACACCGACGAGGCCGTCGTCAAGCTCCTGCGCCGCGCAGGCAAGCCGGTCGTGCTCGCCGCCAACAAGGTCGACGGCCCGTCCGCCGAGGCCGACGCGGCGATGCTGTGGTCGCTCGGTCTCGGCGAACCGTTCCCGGTCTCCGCGCTGCACGGCCGCGGCACCGGCGACCTGCTCGACGAGGTCCTCAAGGCGCTCCCCGACGCCCCTGCCCAGACCTTCGGCACCGCCGTCGGCGGCCCGCGCCGTATCGCCCTCATCGGCCGTCCGAACGTCGGCAAGTCGTCCCTGCTCAACAAGGTCGCAGGCGAGGAGCGGGTCGTCGTCAACGAGATGGCCGGTACCACCCGCGACCCGGTCGACGAGCTCATCGAACTCGGCGGCACGACCTGGAAGTTCGTGGACACCGCCGGTATCCGCAAGAAGGTCCACCTCCAGGAGGGCGCCGACTACTACGCCTCGCTGCGCACCGCGGCCGCCGTCGAGAAGGCCGAGGTCGCCGTCGTACTGATCGACACCAGCGAGTCCATCTCCGTCCAGGACCAGCGCATCATCACGATGGCCGTCGAGGCGGGCCGCGCCCTCGTGATCGCGTACAACAAGTGGGACACCCTCGACGAGGAGCGCCGCTACTACCTGGAGCGCGAGATCGAGACCGAGATGCAGCAGGTCTCCTGGGCGCCCCGGGTGAATGTCTCGGCCTCGACCGGACGGCACATGGACAAGCTGGTCCCGGCGATCGAGACGGCGCTGGAGGGCTGGGAGACCCGCGTCCCGACCGGCCGCCTCAACGCCTTCCTCGGCGAGTTGGTCGCCGCCCACCCGCACCCGATCCGCGGCGGCAAGCAGCCGCGCATCCTGTTCGGTACGCAGGCGGGCACCAAGCCGCCGCGGTTCGTGCTCTTCGCCTCCGGTTTCCTGGAGCACGGCTACCGCCGCTTCGTGGAGCGCCGTCTGCGCGAGGAGTTCGGCTTCGAGGGCACCCCGATCCACATCTCGGTGCGGGTGCGCGAGAAGCGCGGCCGGAAGAAGTAGTCCACACAGCCATGGAGTCCACACGGCCATGCGGCCTCATGACCACACGGCACGGATGACCACATGGCACAC
>NZ_JBSGZO010000590.1:0-4734 GCF_053611045.1 Streptomyces sp. NPDC054841
CTGCCGGGCCTTCGCCCACATGGGGTGCGGGGGTCCGTGGGCACACCCACGGACTTCCTCCGTTTGTGGAGATGGCGGGAATCGAACCCGCGTCCAACGGTGCAGAATCAGGGCTTCTCCGTGTGCAGTTCGCTGCGATTTTCTCGGCCCCGGAGATCACGCGAACAAGTCTCCGACGGGCTCAGCCACTGTTTGATTTCCCTCCAGGCCCCGTGACCGGGCTTAGAGGTTTAGTTCCCTAGCTGATGCCAGGATCCGGGTCGGGAACAGCCCCGGGCTGACACTTCGCAAGTCGCTACTTAGGCAGCGAGGGCGAAGGAATCGCGCTTGGTGTTGGCGATTATTGGTTGCGACATATGGTTTACGAGATCATTGCCGCTTCCTCGACACGCTTCCCCTGCTTCGACATCCGCTGTCGAAACCGATCATCCCCATGTTGAGTTAACAAGCGTGCCCCCTCTGGGAGGGCACTTGCCATCGTACGTGACCAACGCACGAGGGTGCCAGCCTATTCCCCGCGACAGGGGAGGTCAGGCGACGGTCAGGCGCGCTGACGGCGCCGTGCCGCCGAGATCGCCCGGTCCGTCTCGCGCCGGTCCTGCTTCTCCCGCAGGGTCTGCCGCTTGTCGTACTCCTTCTTGCCCTTGGCGAGCGCGATCTCGACCTTCGCGCGGCCGTCCTTGAAGTACAGGACGAGCGGCACGATGGTGTGGCCCGTCTCCTGGGACTTGGCCTCCAGCTTGTCGATCTCCGCCCGGTGCATGAGCAGCTTCCGCTTGCGCCGGGCGCTGTGGTTGGTCCACGTGCCCTGGCTGTACTCCGGCACGTGCACGTTGTGCAGCCACGCCTCGTGCCCGTCGATCTGGACGAACCCGTCCACGAGCGAGGCCCGACCCTGGCGCAGCGACTTCACCTCGGTCCCCATCAGCACGAGACCGCACTCGTAGGTGTCGAGGATGTGGTAGTCGTGCCGCGCCTTCTTGTTCTGCGCGATCAGCTTGCGCCCTTTTTCCTTAGCCATAGTGCGGTCATTTTCGCACTACGAGCCGGTGCCGAGGCCACTCAATACTGTCTGGGCCCGTTCCTCGGCCCGCTCGCCGACCGCGAGGTCCGGCGTGATGCCCCGGCCGTCGACGTCATGACCCGCCGGCGTGCGGTAGTGACCGACGGTGAGCTCGGCCACGGACCCGTCGGGCAGCCGCTCCGGCATCTGGACCGAGCCCTTGCCGAAGGTGCGCGAACCCACGGTGACCGCGCGGCCACGGTCCTGGAGGGCTCCCGTGACCAGTTCGGCGGCGCTCATCGTGCCGCCGTCGACGAGGGCGACGACAGGCCGCTCGGTGTCCCCTCCCGGCACGGCGTACAGGGCCTTCTGCTCGCCGCGCACCTCGTACGTGGCGACCAGGCCGCCGTCCAGGAAGGCGGAGGCGGCGGTCACGGCTTCGGAGACCAGGCCGCCGCTGTTGCCGCGCAGGTCGAGCAGGACGCCGGCGCCCGCGGGGGCATCCCTGACGGCTTCCCGCACCCGTTCGCCGGTGCCCTTGGTGAAGGCCGCCACCTTGATCATCACGGCGTCGGCTGTGCCGCCGCCGATTCGCCGGACGGTGACGGCCTCGGTGGCGAGCCTGGCCCTGCGCAGGGTCTCGGTCCAGGCGCGCTCGCCGCGCTGGAGGCCCAGCACCACGGACGAGCCGGCCCGGGCGGCCTTGCCGTCCCCGCGCAGCAGGGCGACGACCTCGCTGACCGGGCGTCCGTCTATGGCGGCACCGTCGATCGTCCGCAGCTGGTCGCCGGTCCTGATCCCGGCCCTGTCGGCGGGCCCGCCGCGCTGCACGCGGGCCACCTCGACCCGCCCGTCGGTGCCGCGCCTGGCCCACAGCCCGACGCCCGTGTACGCACCGTCGAGCGCCCGCGCGAACTCCTCGTACTCACCCTTGTCGTACACCGCGCCCCAGCGGTCGCCGCTGCGGCTGACGACGTCCTCGGCCGCCTTGGCGCCGGACTTGCCGTCGGCTATGGCCTCGGCGGCGGCACGGGCGACCTCGTCCCGGTCGACGGTCGCGGCGGCCGCACCGGCGCGGGGCGGGGGCAGTTCGTCGCCCCCGCGGGGCAGCAGATCGGTGGCCGCGGCAGTGGCGAGGACGCTCGCGAAGACCAATGTCAGGGCCGCCCCGCGGCGGAATCCACGGGGCATCATGGGTGATTCGGGGCCCGGCATGGCGACCACTCTAGGACAAGCGAAGGGCGCCGTACGGCGGTTGACCGTACAGCGCCCAGGGCGCTTGTCACACCTTCAGGTACTTGCGCAAAGCGATAAATGCGGCCATGGCGGGCATCAGCAGACCGATCGCGAGCACCAGCGGAAGCTTGGTGATCACGGCGTCCCAGCCGATGAAGTTGACCAGTTCCATCTTCTCGGAGAGCGCCAGACCGCTGTCGATCAGGAAGTACCGGCCGACGAGCAGCATCACACAGGCCACCGCACCGCCGAGCAGCCCCGCGAAGGCGGCCTCCATGATGAACGGCATCTGGATGTAGAAGCTGGACGCGCCGACGAGCCGCATGATTCCGGTCTCACGCCGACGGCTGAACGCCGAGACACGCACCGTGTTGACGATCAGCATCAGCGCAATGACCAGCATCAGCCCCATCACGAACAGCGCCGCGACGTTCATGCCGTTCATCAGGTCGAACAGGTTCTGCAGGATGTTGCGCTGGTCCTGGACGGACTGCACACCGTCCCGGCCGGCGAAGGCGGTGGCAACCACCTTGTACTTCTCCGGGTCCTTGAGCTTGACCCGGAACGATTCCTGCATCTGGTCCGGGGTGATGGTGGCGGCGATCGGAGTGTCGCCGTACTGCTCCCGGTAGTGCTTGTACGCCTCGTCGGCCGTCTCGTGATGGATGGTCTCGACGATGTCCATCTTCTTCAGGTCGGTCTCGATCTGCTCCTTCTGCTGAGCAGTGACCGCGCCCTTCTGGCACTTGGCAGTACCGACACCGGACTCCGCGTCGTTCTTGTTGCAGAGGAAGATCGAGACGTTGACCTTGTCGTACCAGAAGTCCTTCATCGTGCTGACCTGCTCACGCATGAGCAGCGCACCGCCGAAGAGAGCGAGCGACAGGGCCACGGAGACGATGACGGCGAAGGTCATCGTCAGATTACGGCGGAGACCGACGCCGATCTCCGACAGTACGAACTGGGCGCGCATGGGGAGTCGTTCAGCCTTTCAGTGCTGGTAGCCGTAGACGCCGCGCGCCTGGTCGCGTACGAGACGGCCTTGCTCGAGTTCGATCACGCGCTTGCGCATCTGGTCCACGATGTTCTGGTCGTGGGTCGCCATGACCACGGTCGTACCGGTCCTGTTGATCCGGTCGAGCAGCTTCATGATGCCTACGGAGGTCTGCGGGTCGAGGTTGCCGGTCGGCTCGTCCGCGATCAGCAGCATCGGGCGGTTGACGAACGCCCGCGCGATGGCGACACGCTGCTGCTCACCACCGGAGAGCTCGCCGGGCATACGGTCCTCCTTGCCGCCGAGACCGACGAGGTCGAGGACCTGCGGCACCGCCTTGCGGATCTCGCCGCGCGGCTTGCCGATGACCTCCTGCGCGAACGCCACGTTCTCCGCGACGGTCTTGTTCGGCAGCAGGCGGAAGTCCTGGAAGACGGTGCCGAGCTGGCGGCGCATGTGCGGGACCTTCCAGTTGGACAGTCGCGCGAGGTCCTTGCCCAGGACATGCACCATGCCGTGGCTGGCGCGCTCCTCGCGCAGGATCAGCCGCAGGAAGGTCGACTTTCCGGAACCGGACGAGCCCACGAGGAAGACGAACTCCCCCTTCTCGATCTCCAGGGAGACGTCGCGCAGGGCGGGGCGGTTCTGCTTGGGATAGCTCTTGGAGACGTTGTCGAATCGGATCACGGGTGCACCACGGTCGGCCGGGAGTAGGTGTGCGTGACATTACGCGACTGGGGATGTCGGGCGTAGTCACCGTACGGAGTTGCGCGTTTTGTCCGTTCCGAGGATCCTCCCGGAAGCCTTACGGAACGGGTGTAATCCGGCGGGGCGCGCCGAAACGCGCGGGAGCTGGCACAGTGGTACGGGAACGGATGCGTTTCCCGGAGCGTTGCGCGGAGAAGAACGCAGAGCAACACCAAGGAACGCCGGGAGAGCGGACTCTGCGGCGGCTCCGCCGCGCGGGAGGAGGAGAGCGCATGACCTATGACCGACTGGTGTGCGCCAACTGCGCGGCGCCTGTCGCGGAGGGCCGGTGCCCCGTCTGCCGGGCCAACCGAGAGCGCCTGCAGCAGGAAGGCCCCCTGGCGGGCCTGAGCCCTGCGGCGCTGCTGGCGCTGCTGGCGGTCCTGGTGGCCGCGGTGGCGCTGCTGGCCCACCAGACCGCATAGCTCCCCCACAGGGGCGGTACAGGGCCCACAGGGCCTACAGGGACGCACAAGGGCCCGGGGCGCCAATGGCAACCCCGGGCCCTTGTTACGTACTGCTACCGTCTGCTCACACGGCGGCGCGGCCGCCGCCGACGAGACGCGGCAGCATCCGGAACCCGATGCCACCGGCGATCATCGTCGCGGCACCGACCAGCAGGAACGTGGTCTCGGCGGCGCCGGTCTCCGCCAGCTCCTCCTTGGCCTTGCCCTGCTCGACCGGCTTCGAGCCGGCGTTGTCCGTGTCGGTGTTGTCGGCGCACTCGGCACCGTCGAGGTCGACGGTGCAGGTG
>NZ_JBSGZO010000591.1:0-4706 GCF_053611045.1 Streptomyces sp. NPDC054841
GCACCGGGCAGCGCTCAGTGGCCCGCCGCCGCCATCGCCGCGCCGACGATCCCCGCGTTGTTCTGGAGCTCCGCGGGCACGATCTCCGCGCGGATGTGCTTGATCAGCGGAATGAACTTGTCCGCCTTACGGCTCACCCCGCCCCCGATGATGAAGAGCTCCGGCGAGAACAGCATCTCGACATGCTCGAGATACTTCTGGACCCGGTGCGCCCAGTGCTCCCAGCTCAGCTCCTCGTCGTCCTTGACCTTGGTCGACGCGTGCTTCTCCGCTTCGTGGCCGTTCAGCTCCAGATGGCCCAGCTCCGTGTTCGGCACGAGGCGGCCGTCGACGAAGAGCGCGCTGCCGATGCCCGTACCGAAGGTCAGCAGCATCACCGTGCCCTTGCGCCCGCGGCCGACACCGAAGGTCATCTCGGCCACGCCCGCCGCGTCCGCGTCGTTCAGCACGGTCACCGGCATGCCCAGCCGGTCGCCCAGCAGCTTGCCGCCGTCGGTATCGATCCAGCTCTTGTCGACATTCGCGGCCGTTCGGATCACCGATCCCGTGACCACGCCGGGGAAGGTGATCCCGACCGGGCCCGACCAGCCGAAATGCCCGACCACCTCGGCAACGCCGTCGGCCACGCCGTCGGGCGTGGCCGGGTGCGGTGTCAGTACTTTGTGGCGGGGCTCTGCGAGGTCGCCGCGGTCCAGGTCCACGGGAGCGCCCTTGATCCCGGATCCGCCGATGTCCACTCCGAAGACGTTCATGGACACAACGTTACGAGGAACCGCTGACAGTTACTCCCTGAGCGTCCTCACAGCCCTGCCATTCAGTCCTCGACGAGTGACGCCGCCTCGCCGCGCAGGTCCCGGCGCAGCTCCTTGGGCAGCGAGAACGTGATCGACTCCTCGGCCGCCTTGACGATCTCCACATCCTCGAAGCCGCGCTGCGACAGCCACTCCAGGACTTCCTCGACGAGCACCTCGGGGACGGACGCGCCCGACGTCACGCCGACCGTCGTCACACCCTCGAGCCAGGCCTCGTCGATCTCGCCGGCGAAGTCCACCAGGTACGAGGCACGGGCTCCGGCACCCAGCGCGACCTCGACCAGCCGCTTGGAGTTCGAGGAGTTCTGCGAACCGACGACGATGACCAGGTCCGCCTCGGCGCCCATCTGCTTGACCGCGATCTGGCGGTTCTGCGTGGCGTAGCAGATGTCGTCGCTCGGCGGGGAGACCAGGAGCGGGAACTTGGTCTTGAGCCTGTCGACGGTCTCCATCGTCTCGTCGACGGAGAGCGTGGTCTGGGAGAGCCAGACGACCTTCGACGGGTCGCGGACCTCGACCTTGTCCACATCGCCCGGGCCGTCGACCAGCGTGATGTGGTCCGGGGCCTCGCCGGTGGTGCCGATGACCTCCTCGTGGCCCTCGTGGCCGATGAGGAGGATGTCGAAGTCCTCGTTCGCGTACCGGACGGCCTCCTTGTGGACCTTGGTCACCAGGGGGCAGGTCGCGTCGATGGTCGCCAGCTTCCGCTCGGCGGCCTCGTCGTGGACGACCGGCGCGACGCCGTGCGCGGAGAACATGACGATGGACCCCTCGGGGACCTCCGCCGTCGTCTCGACGAAGATCGCGCCCTTCTTCTCCAGGGTCTGTACGACGTACTTGTTGTGGACGATCTCGTGGCGCACGTAGATCGGGGCGCCGTACTGCTCGAGGGCCTTCTCCACGGCGATCACGGCACGGTCCACGCCCGCGCAGTAGCCACGGGGAGCGGCGAGCAGGACGCGGCGGGCGTTCGTTGCAGTCATGACCCCATCGTAAGGGCGCGCCGAACAGGCCAACGATCGCCCACGGGGCTGAGACCGGTGCGGTACGCGATCAACGCCGTACGTACGAGGACGGAGGCTCCCATGGCGGGCAACCGCACCGGGACCGGTGCGGAATTCGCGGATCCGCACACCCGACCGCGCCGGAATCTCGGCTTCCGGGCTCTTGTCGTCTACGGACTCCTCTTCATCCCCAGGCAGACCTGGTCTTGCGCGCCTGGCCTTGCGCACCTGGCCTTGTCGGAGGGTGCCGATACGCTCGCGGGCATGGGTCTCACTACATCTGCCGAAGCTCCCCTGCCCGTCGGCGAGGTGTCGCGGCTCATCGGGGGATGGATCGACCGGCTCGGCGCGGTGTGGGTGGAGGGACAGATCACCCAGCTGTCGCGCAGGCCGGGCGCCGGCGTGGTGTTCCTGACGCTGCGCGATCCGTCGTACGACATCTCGGTGAGCGTCACCTGCTACCGCCAGGTGTTCGACGCGGTCGCCGACGTCGTGTCCGAGGGCGCCCGGGTCGTCGTCCACGCCAAGCCCGAGTGGTACGCCCCGCGCGGCCAGCTCTCGCTGCGCGCCGCCGAGATAAGGCCGGTCGGCATCGGTGAGCTGCTCGCACGGCTGGAGCAGCTGAAGCGGACCCTGGGCGCGGAGGGACTCTTCGCCCTCGACCGCAAGAAGCCACTGCCGTTCCTGCCGCAGCTGATCGGCCTGGTCTGCGGCCGGGCCTCGGCGGCCGAGCGGGATGTGCTGGAGAACGCGCGACGACGGTGGCCGGCCGTCCGCTTCGACGTGCGCAATGTGGCCGTGCAGGGCGTCCGCGCCGTGTCGCAGGTCGTCCAGGCGGTCAAGGAGCTGGACGAGCACCCGGACGTGGACGTGATCATCGTCGCGCGCGGCGGCGGCAGCGTGGAGGATCTGCTGCCGTTCTCGGACGAGCAGCTGGTGCGAGCCGTCGCCGACTGCCGTACGCCCGTGGTGTCGGCGATCGGACACGAGCCGGACGCGCCGCTGCTCGACCTGGTCGCCGATCTGCGCGCCTCGACCCCGACCGACGCCGCGAAGAAGGTCGTCCCGGACGTCGGCGAGGAGCTGGACCGGGTGCAGGCGCTGCGCGACCGGTCGCTGCGGACCGTACGGGGGCTGCTCGACCGCGAGGAGCGGGGGCTTGCGCATGCCCTGCACCGGCGGGTCATGGAGCATCCGCAGCGGATGGTGGAGGAGCGCGAACACGAGACGGACGCCCTGGTCGCCCGGAGCCGGCGGGTCCTGGGGCATCTGCTGGACCGCGCGGACTCCGAGCTGTCCCACACCCGCGCACGGGTCGTCGCCCTGTCGCCCGCGGCGACGCTGGAGCGTGGGTACGCGGTGCTGCAGCGCGCGGACGGCGCGGTGGTGCGGTCGCCCAGCGAGGTCAGGGCGGACGAGGAGCTGCGGGCGAGGGTCGCGGAAGGCGAATTCACGGTCCGGGTCGCGGGCGACGGCGTTGCGGGCGACAGCGTTGCGGGCGACAGCGTTTCGGGCGACGGCGTCGCAGACGCCGAGGTCGGAGACACCGGCGTCGCAGGCGATTGACCCGGCATCACTGACGGCCGGCATCGCTGATGGCCGACATCACTGACAGTAGGCGCACATAGGGTGGATCACATGACAGCCAAGACGGACGATGGCGCGCTCGGCTACGAGCAGGCACGGGACGAGCTGATCGAGGTCGTACGCCGGCTGGAGGCGGGTGGCACGACGCTGGAGGAGTCCCTCGCGCTGTGGGAGCGCGGCGAGGCTCTGGCAAAGGTGTGCCGCCGCTGGCTGGACGGCGCCCGCGCCCGGCTGGACGCGGCGCTGGCGGAGCGGGACGCGGGTGAGGGCGCGGGCCCCCGTGGCGCCGAGGAGGACGAGGACGGGAACGGGGACGACTCGGCTCGGTGAGGCACCTGGGCGAGGCGGCGGCATAAACGGGTACGCCGTTTAGTTGAAGGTTGAGTATTTGAAAGTTGCGTGACTTAGCTCACCAGGTGCCGGATTTAGTTGAACCTTCACCTAATCCGGTCGTACGGTGAAGCCGCAGCTTGAACCTCTTTGCTCATCCGGAAGGTACGCAGCATGTCCCTCGTTCTTGACCCCGCAGCCCAGGACCTCCTTTTCCGTGAGGCCCGTACCGCCAACACCTTCGCCGACGAGCCGGTGACCGATGAGCAGGTGCAGGCCATCTACGACCTGGTCAAGTACGGTCCGACCGCCTTCAACCAGTCGCCGCTGCGCGTCGTCCTCGTCCGCTCGGCCGAGGCCCGCGAGCGCCTGGTGAAGCACATGGCCGAGGGCAACCAGCCCAAGACCGCCACTGCGCCGCTGGTCGCGATCCTCGCCGCCGACAACGAGTTCCACGAGGAGCTCCCGGCGCTGTTCCCGCACTTCCCGCAGGCCAAGGACATGTTCTTCGCCGAGCGCCCGGCCCGTGAGCAGTCCGCCACGCTGAACGCCGCGCTGCAGGCCGCGTACTTCATCGTGGGTGTCCGTGCCGCCGGTCTGGCCGCGGGCCCGATGACCGGTGTCGACTTCGCCGGCGTCCAGAAGGAGTTCCTGGACGACGACCACACGCCGCTGATGGTCATCAACATCGGCAAGCCGGGCGAGGACGCATGGTTCCCGCGTTCGCCGCGTCTGGCTTACGACGAGGTCATCACGACCGTCTGACGACGACGGGTCCCTGCCGGGGGTCCGGGGGTCGCCCCCCCGGGAAACACAGTCCGCGTTCGCCGCGTCTGGCTTACGACGAGGTCATCACCACCGTCTGACGACGACGGGCCCCTGCCGGGGGTCCGGGGGTCACCCCCCGGGAAACACAGTCCGCGTTCGCCGCGTCTGGCTTACGACGAGGTCATCACCACCGTCTGACGACGAC
>NZ_JBSGZO010000592.1:0-4671 GCF_053611045.1 Streptomyces sp. NPDC054841
GTGTACGCCTCGTCCTTCTCCGGGACGGCACCGAGACCGACCGCGAGCACGACCGGGATCTTGAGTCCGGACGGCGCGGGCAGCTTGGTCACCTCGCCCTCGGCACCCGAGGCGCCAAGGGTCTCGAGGACAGTGGCGAGCTTCCCGCCGAACGCCTTGTCCACGGCCTCGGCGCCGGCGGCGACGACCGGGCCCTTGGCGCCCTTGGCGACGCCCACGACGACCGCGTCGGCGCGCAGCGTCGCAGCGCCGGCAGTGCTGAGAGTGAGAGCAGTCACGGTGGTGAATTCTCGCTTCCGTTTAGTCCTGTGGCCGAAAAGGTGGGCTCGGCCGTGCCCGGCGCATCGTAAATCGGGCGAGTCGGAGCGCCGGCACCGAGCCTACGCGCGCTGCCGACGTTCGCTCATGGCGGCGGCCGTTCACCCGTCCGTGGTGTCTCCGTCACGTTCCAGCGCGGAGGGTGAGTCCTGCGTCACACTCGGGCCGAATGCGCAAGGGAGCAGGTTGCTGCTTTGCATGATTTCTGCTGGTCCTCCCCGGGATCTCCGCAGGTGAGGGCCGTCGATGATCCGGCCGGCCGTCAGCCCAGCGTGAGGGCGACCAGCGCAACCGTCCCCGCAGTCTCGGCGACCGCCCCGAACACATCGCCCGTCACTCCGCCGAAGCGCCGTACGCAGTGCCGCAGCAGCAGGTGGGCGGCGCCGAGCGCGGCCACGACGGCGAGGGCGTACCGGAGCGTCCCGTACGGGCCGAAGAGTGCCCCCGCTCCCACGGCGGCCACGGTGACGAGGGCGGTCACCGCCCACGCATGGCTTACGGGGACGGTGGAGGCGACCGCCGCGCCGAGGCCTTCCGGGCGGGCCGCGGGGACGCCCGCGCGGGAGGCGAGGGTGAGGGCGAGACGGGCCACGACGCCCGCGCACGCCGCCGCCACCGCGCCGTACGCCCAGCCTTCCGCGTACAGCTCATGGAGGGCCGCGACCTGCGCCAGCAGCACGAAGATCAGTGTGATCACACCGAACGGCCCGATGTCCGACTGCTTCATGATCCGCAGCGCGTCCTCGGCGGGCTTCCCGCTGCCCAGGCCGTCGGCGGTGTCGGCGAGGCCGTCGAGGTGGAGTCCCCGGGTGAGTACGGCGGGTACGGCGGCGGAGCCGGTCGCGGCGAGCAGCGGGCCCGCGCCCAGCAGGAGCAGCAGTCCGCCGATGGCCGCCGCGCAGAGGCCGACGACGAGTCCGGCGAGCGGGGCGCAGAGCATTCCCGCTCGAGCCGCGTCACGGTCCCATCGACTGACGCGCACCGGCAGCACGGTGAGGGTGCCGAAGGCGAACCGTATTCCGGCGGGGCCGGCTGTCTTCAAGGAGCTCACCGCGCGCAGGGTAGTCGGTGCGCTCCGACGGTAAATTGCGCATGACGGACAAAACAGGAGCGGGTGGCATGGGTCACTGGTTTTACCGCAACATCGTGGAGCCGGGAAAGCTCCCGCTGTTGCTCGCGCTGGCCTCCTTCGTCCTGACCTTCCTGATCACCCGGACGGTCACCCGGCTGATCAGGGCCGGGAAGGGACCGTTCCGCAACGTCCGCTCCGGCGGCCTCCACATCCACCACGTGGTGCCCGGCATCGTCCTCACCGTGACCGGCGGCTTCGGGGCGGTCGCCAGCAGCGAGCAGACCGGGGCCGGCACCATCACCTTCGCGGTGATCTTCGGCATCGGTGCCGGGCTCGTTCTGGACGAGTTCGCGCTGATCCTCCATCTCGACGACGTCTACTGGACCGAGGCGGGCCGCAAGAGCGTTGAGGTCGTGGTGCTCACGGCGGCCCTGCTGCTGCTCACCCTCGGTGGATTCGCGCCGCTCGGCGTCAACGACATCACCGAGCAGGAGCGCGACGACCGCCGGGTCTTCCTGCTCACCCTCGCCGTCAACTTCGGCTTCGTCCTGATCGCCCTCCTCAAGGGCAAGCTGCGGATGGCGATCATCGGCATGCTGGTTCCGTTCGTCGCGCTCATCGGCGCGGTCCGGCTGGCCAGACCCGCCTCGCCCTGGGCCAGGCACCTCTACCGGCGCCGCCCGCGCTCCCGGGCGCGGGCGTTCCTGCGCGCCTTCCACCGGGACAGGCGCTGGAGCGGGCCACGCCGCAAGCTTCAGGACCTGATCGGCGGCGCACCGGACCGGCTGCCGGCGCGCGACGCCGACCACCGGTGAAACCCGGTGGAGACCGTGCACACCACCAGCACCCCGCCGATGGCCGCCAGATGCTCCTTGCCCGCGAGATTGTTCTTGACCAGCACCTCGACGACCATCGCGAAGATCACCACGCTCATCGTGATCCAGGCCCGGTAGCGATAGCAGACATAGATCGCGAGACCCACCACCGCCGCCGACGGGCCGGTGTCCACGACCTGGGCGTCGGTGGCCGGCAGCCCCAGCGGATGATCCGGACCGAACGCGATCGCGACCCGCGCGAACATTGTCCCGGCCAGCGTCGCCGCGTACGCGATCGCCAGGGTCCGCCACCGGCCCAGACAGATCTCGGCGATGCCGAACACCAGCAGGATCTGCACCAGTGCGCCCCACACCGGCAGATCGAGCGCGGGCACGAAAAGGGAGAGCGGGGTACGGAGCAGCGCGAGCGACAGGGGGTCCTCGGCTCGCAGCGAGCCGATGTTCTGCACGGGCTGAAAGCCCCAGGACTGGTTCTGCACGAGCTGGAACAGCGCGGTGAGGCAGACCGCGGCGAGCGTCATGGGGACCGCCTGCCACTTGTTCGTCATGAGCGCCGCCCGCGCGGTCGTGTACAGGGGGCCCCACTCGCGCCGCGCGAAGGCGCGCGGCGCGCTCACCGCGTACCCCGCTTGCTCTCCAGGTGCTTGCGGTGGAGCCACTTGGGCAGGCCCGGGGCTTCCAGGAAGCCCTCGGCGCGAGCGGCGGCGATGCCGATGCGCAGGAGATCGGCGCTCTCTTCGAAGAGCATGGAACGTGGCTCCCGGATGGGTCGGTACTTGGCCTTGGCGCGGTACAGCGACTCGATCTGCCACCAGCGGGAGAAGAGGCTGAGGAGCGAGCGCCACAGCCTCGGCACCGGTCCCGCGCCGAGCTTCGAGCCACGTTCGAAGACCGGCCTGAACATCGCGAAGTTCAGTGGGACTTGAGTGATCCCGATCTCGCGTGCGCGCTGCGGCAGCTGGATGGCCATGAACTCCATCAGGCCGTTCCCGGCGTCCCGGTTCCGGCGCACGAGATCGGGGGAGAGCCCCTTCGCGCCCCATGGAACGAAGCTCGGAAGCGCCGCAACTCGCCCTGCGCGTCCGTGTATTCGAGCATCACGCAACGCCCGTCGGCCGGGTCGCCGCGCTGCCGCGCGACCGGACGGTCGAGCGGGTGGAGCCCTCGACTGACAAGGCAAACAAACGGACCTCTCCCATGAAACGCGATCATATGGGGCACCGCGTGACATGGAGGGTGCGTGCGGCCGGTCGTCCCGGGCCGACCGGTGCGGCCGGTCGTCCGGGCCGGCCGCACGCGGCTGTGTCAGTCCGTTTCGCCCTCGTTCTCGGTACGCAAGGGCAGTTCTGCGGCGAGCGCGGCCGATGCCTGCACGAGGGGGAGAGCGAGCAATGCCCCGGTTCCTTCCCCGACAGTGACGCCGTGGTCGAGGAGAGGGTTGAGCGCCATCCGGTCGAGCGCCTTCGTCTGCGCCGGCTCGCCGCTGACCTGGCCCGCGAGCCACCAGTCCGGAGCGCGGAACGCCGCCCGCTGCGCCACCAGCGCACACGCCGCCGATACGACACCGTCCAGGATCACCGGCATCCGGCGCACCGCGGCCTGCAGCAGAAAGCCCGTGGTCGCGGCCAGATCCGCGCCGCCCACGGTCGTCAGCAGCGCCAACTGGTCGCCCAGTACGGGCCGGGCGCGGCGCAGCGCGTCACGGATCGCCGCGCACTTGCGCATCCACGCCAGGTCGTCGATGCCGGCGCCGCCGCGGCCCGTCACCACCGAGGCGTCCGTCCCGCACAGCGCGGCGATCAGCGCGGAGGCGGGAGTCGTACCGCCGACACTCAGGTCGCCCAGCA
Organism: Streptomyces sp. NPDC054841; assembly: GCF_053611045.1. NCBI lineage: Bacteria > Bacillati > Actinomycetota > Actinomycetes > Kitasatosporales > Streptomycetaceae > Streptomyces > Streptomyces sp. NPDC054841. Next base: position 4,074 of record NZ_JBSGZO010000592.1, read on the forward strand.
CCACCAGGTCGGTGCCGGAGTCGGCCTCCTCGTCCGCGATCGCCATCCCGAGGCGTACCGCCTGCTCGGCCTCCTCGGTGGTGAGCGCGTCCTCCACGTCGATGCGTCCGCTGCCGCGGCGCACCCGGTGACGTACGACGTCCTCCGGCAGCAGCGCCGGATCGCAGTCCAGTCCCGCGTCGACGATCCGCACCGGCACGTCCATCCGCCGGGCCAGCACCGCGACCGGGCTCGCACCCTCCAGCACGGCCCGCACCAGCTCGTGCGCGGTCCCCGCAGGCCGTCCCGACACACCCAGCTCCGCGACCCCGTGATCACCCGCGAACAGCACCACCCGCGGCTGCTCGACAGCCCTCACCGGCACGGCCCCCTGCGCGGCCGACAGCCACTCACCCAGCTCGTCCAGCCGCCCCAGCGCCCCGGGCGGTACGGCCAGCCGCTCCCGGCGTTCCTCGGCATCGCGCCGCATGCCGTTGTCGGGGCGCTCGATCAGGTCGGAGAAGTCGTCGAGATTCAGCGAGCTCATTCGCCGAACAGTACCGGCCGTTGGCGCCCCTGCCCCCGCCAGGTCGCCCGTCGCGACCACCCGTCACGACCT
>NZ_JBSGZO010000593.1:0-4653 GCF_053611045.1 Streptomyces sp. NPDC054841
CGGACCCCCGTACGGCCTTCGGCCGTGTCCTCGAACGCCGGACGGGCTCAAAGAACGCCGGACGGGCTCAGAATGAGTCTCGTCGGCGTTTGAGGCGCGGGTTTCGGGGGCAGAGCCCCCAGCACCCGAAATCAGCCCGGGCGGAACTGGCGCTGCCGGTCCAGGGAGCGCCGCAGCTCGACGGGCAGCGGATGGCAGGGGCCGTACAGGCGCTCCGTGTCGTGGAGCAGGCTCTGCAACTGCTGGTGTCCCGCCGTGTGGTCGCCCGCCGCGCGGTGGGGCCCGTTATCCCCATCCGGTCAGGCACCTGGCCAGGCATCCGGATCAGGTCGCGCAACAAGGCGATCAAAGTCGACCATCTTTGACGCTTCCCCAGATACTCCCCACATTTCCTTCACACCTGGATGTACTCTCTCCGTCGTTCGAACTCCCACGTTCGAGCACTGTTCAACTCTGGGGAGGGTCTTTGAAGCTCCGTTACGCCACCTCGGCCGCCGCCGTCGCCGCCGTTGTCGCCGGTGGTCTGCTGACCGCCACTCCGGCCCAGGCCGCGGGTGGAGTGAGTATCTACCGCGTGTACTACAACTCGCCGGGCTCCGACACCGGCTCGAACACGTCGCTGAACGGCGAGTGGGTGCAGCTCTACAACTCCAGCACGTCCGCGATCTCGATCAAGGACTGGAAGCTGCGGGACGCATACGGCTGGACGTACACCTTCAGCGGCACGATCGGCGCGAAGTCGTACGTCAAGGTCCATACGGGCAAGGGCTCCAACACGACCGGGTACCGCTACTGGGGCCGGGCGGCGTACGTGTGGAACAACACCGGGGACACGGCGTATCTCCGCAAGCCGACGGGGGCTCTCGTCGACTCGTGCTCGTGGGGTTCGAGCGGCTCCTCGAAGTACTGCTGACACTCTCCCGTTCCCGTTCCGGGCCGCGCCGCACTCCGGCCGGCCCGGTTGCGGTGCCGGTTTCAGGTCCCGTTCCCCGTCAGCCGTCGAGACGCCGGTCGCCCTTGTGGGCCCCGTAGAACTCAGCCTGGCGGGCCATGATCGTACGCATCGACGTACCGCGCGGGACCCCGTACACCGTGCCGGGAAAGTCGAGACCGCGCTGCTTCTCCCACAGCTCGTCATGCCGGTCCGGCGAGAAGAGCTCGGCCGGGTCTCCCGCCGCGATCCAGCCGATCGGCACGACCGTCCCCGGCTCCAGGCGCGAATTGACGTGCAGCACGCTGTTGATCCGCAGCTCGGACCCCGCCCCGGCCACGGCTCCCGGGAACACCGCCACCCCCGTCGCCACGAAGACCTCGTCCTCCACGGTCGCCCCGTTGATGTGCGCGTGCGGCCCGATGAGCACGGCGTCCCCCAGTACCGCGGGATGCTGGGCCCTTCCGCGAACCAGAGCGTTCTCCATCACCACCGCGTCCGCCCCCGTGCGCACCTCACCGTCCTCGGCGGTGAGCACGGCCCCGTGCAGGACGCGCGCGCGTTCACCAAGGATGACGGCGCCGCACAGCACGGCCGAGGGGGCGACGTACGCGGACTCGGGGACGACGGGCCGCTCGCCGCGGTGCTCGTACAGTTGGAGCAGTTTCCGTCGACTACATATCCGGGAACTCTCCATTAACTCACCGATCACCGTCACTGAGCGTTTTCCAACCTGCCGGTGAGGTTGGGTAGTTGGGGCTGACAGACGGATGAAGCCCCTGTAGATGGGATTTCGACTAAGAGGTTGTCTCACGTGGCAAGTTTCACGAGCTTCTTGTAGCAGGTCAGGGCGGCGGCCAGGCCGAGGAAGGCGAGGAAGTGCGAGCCCTTTCGTTCGTATCGGACGGTGAGGCGGCGGTAGCCGAAGAGCCAGGCGATCGACCGTTCGATCTTCCAGCGGTGCCGACCGAGGCGTTCGCCGGACTCGATGCCGGGCCGCGCGATGCGCGCGACGAGCCCGCGCTCGCGCAGCCAGGCCAGGTGTTCGACGGAGAAGTACGCCTTGTCCGCGCGGAGTTTGACGGGTCGGCGCCGCCGTGGTCCCCGGCGGGACCGGACGGCGGGTATGCCGCGGATGAGCGGCTTGAGGGCGAGGCTGTCGTGCATGTTCGCGCCGGACACGGCGACGGCGAGCGGGATGCCCTGGGCATCGGACAGCACGTGCAGCTTGCTGCCCTTCTTGCCGCGATCGACCGGGTTCGGCCCGGTCAGCGATCCCCCCTTTTGGCGCGAACGGAGGCCGCGTCGACGATCGCCGAGGTCCAGTCCGCCTCGCCGCGGGCCCCGAGTTCGTCCAGCACCGCCCGGTGCAGCCGACGCCACAGGCCTGCCTCGGTCCATACCGTGAAGCGGCGATGCGCGGTGGCGGGCGACGTGCCGAACGTCGGCGGCAGATGCCGCCAGGCACAGCCGCTGGTCAGCGCGTACACCACTGCCGTGAACACGGCCCGCTCGTCACACGGAGCGGTCCCACCACCTTGCGGACGAGCAGCGAACGACGGCAGCAACGGGGCGGCCAGCTCCCAGAGTTCATCAGGAACCAGACGCTTCGATAGATCAGCACCCACGACCGGCAGCATGCCGCACGAACATCAAGTCACGTGAGACAACCTCTAAGCCTTGATTGGTGCGGCCGACCTGGCGGCCTGCTCGATCTTCGCGCAGTAGGCTGCACGGGCTTCCTCGTCGATCTGCTTCTCGAGTTCGGCGCGCAACCCGGTCCGGCCGTCGAGGCCCTCGCGCAGGATATCGGCGTGCCCGGCATGCCGGATGGACTCGCCGAGGACATGGACCATGATGGCGAACAGGTTCGTGTCGGCATAAGGCTCCGGCCACCACGGCACGTGGCCGGGGGCGTCGAGGGGAAGCTCGTTGATCGTCGCGTCCGAGTGTTCCCACGTGCGCCGGTAGAACCCGATGATCTGATCGCGGGTCTCGTCCTCGGTCGCCCACAGATCGCTGCCGTTGGAGTCCTGCCACCGGGGCAGCGGTTCCGGGGAAGGGCGGTCGAAGACCTCGCCGAAGTACCTGGCCTCGACGGTGGCCACGTGTTTGACCAGGCCGAGGAGGTTGGTCCCGGTCGCTGTCAAAGGCCGGCGGGCGTCGTATTCGGACAAGCCGTCGAGTTTCCAGAGCAGCGCCTTGCGGTCCCGCCGCAGTCTCCCGTGCAGGTTGCCTTTCGCGAATTCATCGATCATGCGGCATGAGCCTGCCATGGGCTGCTCGTGGTCTCAAGATCCCGTACGTGGTCCGCAACGACTGGCAGAGCCGAGGCCTGGCCATGGCCGCCGCCCTGACCTGCTACAAGAAGCTCGCGAAACTTGCCACGTGAGACAACCTCTAAGAAATCCGTCTCCACCAGAGGCTTCGTGTGCTTGTCTACCCGTCCGGCGTCGACGTGTCCAGCTCTGCCCTTCGCTTCCTGTCCGCCAAGCTGCGCAGGCATCGCCGGGAGCTCGGCACCCGGTGGCGGCGCCTGAGTGTCGGCCGGCAGGCGTTGCTCGCCCTCGCCCACCTGCGTAACGGTCACCCTTACGTCCAGCTCGCGGCAGGATTCGGGATCGGAACCACCACTGCCTACCGCTACGTCACCGAGGCCGTCGAGGTCTTGGCCGCCCATACCCCCACGCTGGCCGAGGCGATCCGCACGGCATCCACGAAGGCGTTCGTGCTGCTGGACGGGACCCTGCTTTACCGATCGACCGGATCGCCGCCGACCGGCCCTTCTACTCTGGAAAACACAAGAAGCACGGGATGAACGTGCAAGTCCTCGCCGATCCGTCCGGCCGTCTACTGTGGGCTTCACCGGCGCTGCCCGGCGCCGTCCACGACGTCCGGGCCGCCCGTGAGCACGCCATCATCGACGCCCTTGCCGAGGCCGGCATCACGTGCTGGGCGGACAAGGGATACCGGGGCGCCGGGGGCATGGTCCAGCTCCCCTACTGGGGCCGCTGGGAGACTCTTTCCGCAGGCCAGCAGGCGGTCAACCGGTCCCACGCGAAGATCCGGGCACTTGTTGAGCAGGCCATCGCCACCCTGAAGTCCTGGCGGCTCCTGCGCAAGCTCCGCTGCTCGACCACTCGGATCACGATGGGGAGGTGACCCGACAGCGCGAGGCCATCGAGGACGTGGCGCTCAGCGTCTCCACGCGGATCAGGATCACGCTGGAGCACCTGGACCGCCTCGGCCCCATGAACGGTCTCGAGACCCGGCTGAGCAGCGCAGACGATGCCGTGAATCACGTCTCGCTGTCCGTGTTCCGCTTCGACCAGGACGCCCGCGTCACCCCGCACCTGGCGAGACTCGTCGGTCACGACTCCCCGTTGCTGCATCTGCGGCGTCAGGGCGCGGGCGGAATGTTCGACAGGTTCGCCGAGCACGCGGAGGAGCTGTGGAGCAGGGGCGTGCCCCGCACATCGTGAAGGCAGCGACGCACTGGCAACCATGGGATCCGAGACAGGCGAAGAGTGACGGCGAAGGGCCGCTACACCGTCTGCGCAACAAGGACAACGGCTGCTACTGGGAACGCGCGAAGGACGCGAGCCACAGCACGGACGCGATGCCGGCGAACAACAACGGGTCGGGCGCGGCGATCGTGAAGATCTCGACCTCGGACGCCTGCTTCAAGACCACGGGCTGCGGCGACTGGACCAAGACCGGCT
>NZ_JBSGZO010000594.1:0-4629 GCF_053611045.1 Streptomyces sp. NPDC054841
CAAAAGTACATATCTCCTGGGGACGCAGGTGTTTGTCCGTACGGTCAGGGGTGTGGTTGCCAACAGCGCCGGCGGTCGGCTACGTCGTCAGGCGCTCTGGCACAGCGGCGGCAGGAGCCCGTCGCCCGGCCAGAGAGGCTGCTCGGTCGCGATGCCGGTGAGGAGCATGCCGATCTTGGCCAGGACTTGGGCGCGGTCGTCCGGCCCGTAGGCGATGAGGTTCCCTGCCGCGGCGTCGAAGGCCCGCACCTGGTTGTCCGGGCCGGTGCAGATCAGGGCCCGGGCGATTTCGGGTAGTCCGAGGCTGAGGGCATCGCACATCTTCGTCTGCACGAGCTGCACCAGGTCGGTGGTGACGCGTTCCCAGTCGCCGACCGTCGACCAGTCGGCGCCACCGTTGAGTTCGTGGGTGAGGCTGGCCAGGGGGATGATAGCGCCTGGCTGCCGTCCTTGGGTGAGGAGGTCGTGGATTCGGGTGCCGTCGGGCTGGTGCACCTGCGGGTGGAGCAGGGTGTCGGCGGCCACCACGGTGGTGTTGATCTCCTGGGTGCCGGGGCCGGGGTAGTACGGCTCGTGTGCGAAGAGCAGGTAGACGTCCGGAGTGCGGGCTGCGGGGCCGGGCTCGGGCTGGGGCATGAGATGGGTTCCTTTCAGCGGTGACGTGCCGGGCGTGTGGTGAGGTACTGGTTATGTCGTCTGCCGGGTGCCAGGCGGGTCCGGGCCCAACGGCCGGTCGTGCCTGCGAGGCTGGTCTGCGTCGGCCGGGTCGACGAAGGGGAGCGTGTCTGTCATGAGCTGCTTCCTTCGGGTTGATCAGCGACGGCGGAGGTGCAGGTCGCGCAGCGGCCGTCGCCGTCGGGGTGGGCGCGCCGGGGAGCTGGCCCCGGGCAGGTGTGGCACAGCGGCCATCCGAGGCAGGTCGGGCAGAGGCCTTCGCCGGGGGCGGTTCCGGGTAGGCCGCAGTCGGCGCATTCGACGAGGGCCCGGTAGGTGAGGGCCTCGCTCACTGTTCGTGCAGCGGACGCCGTCGAGGACCGTTCGGTGGTCGACAGCGCGAAGGGCTCGTCCGGCCCGGGCGTGTGGTGGTCTGCCACGGTGGCGGGCGGCGGGTAGGCCTGGGCCGCGCGCAGGCGGGCGGCGATGATCGCGCCGACCGTGGTACGCACCAGGTGCGGCAGGGGCCGGTCGGTGATGACGTGGCGCAGCTGGGCGGGGCTCCAGCCGGCGTCCATCATCAGGGTCACGACGCGGCCCTGGTCGGTCAGGGGCTTCCCGGCCAGCAGTAGTTCGGGACGGCTCGCGCCGATGTCGAGGAGCAGCCGGATGCCCGGATGCATCTCATCCGCCGGCGGCGCGTCCAGCTGGCCTGTCTGTCCGTGGGTCCGCGCGGTTTCGCCGCGGTTGCACGGAGGGATGGGGCTGGTGTTCTGCTTGTTGGTCTTCTTTCTGTTGGTGTTCTTAGTGCCGAGATCAGCCAACGTTGGGCCAGCCAATCCTGGAAAACCCGACTCTGGTTGTGACCTGGTGTTTTGCAGGCTGGGCAGGTCGGTGATGAAGTACAGCGCCCGGCCGAGCGTGCCGTCTGGGTTGCGGTCGCGGTCACGCTGCAGGAATCCGTGCTTCTCCAGCTCCTTCAGCCCGGTTGTCACCGCGTCCCCGCTCTCGCGGCCGTGGCGGGCCAGGTTGGCGACGGTTACCTGCCAGCCGTCCCGGTGGGTGCTGATGTAGCCGAAGAGCCCCTTTGCCCGGTACGAGATCCGGCCGTCACGGAACAGCCCGTTGGCGATCTGCGTGAACTGATCCCCGGCCATCACCCCACGCCGGATCCCGGCCCCGTACGCGGCCTTGCGGCCGACACGCGGGATGGACACGGGGGCCGCATCGACTGCGCCGACGTCCGTCGCGGCGGGGCGGTCGGTGATGGAGTAGACGATCTCACCGAGCGTGCCGTTCTGGCGGCGCAGGCGATCGCGGACCAGATAGCCGTACGTCTCCAGTTCCTTCAGCCCCGCACGCACCGCGTCGCGTCCGTCGGGCCCCAGAACGGCCAGGGCGGCGATGGTCACCTGCCAGCCGTCCCGGTGGGTGCTGATGTAGCCGAAGAGCCCCTTCGCCCGGTACGAGATCCGGCCGTCACGGAACAGCCCGTTGGCGATCTGCGTGAACTGATCCGCCGCCATCACCCCACGGCGGACCCCGGCCCCGAAGCCGCTCATCGCGTCCGACCCGAGGCAGACAGCGCATGGCTGCCGTGGAGGCCCGCCGGCCCCACCGAGGTGGGGTGAGCGGAGGGCTCGGGTGCGGGAGCGTGCGTGTGTGCCATGTCGTCAGCTCACCCGCCGATCCCGACCAGGCTGACGGCCACCAGCCCCGACCAACGGACACGATCCGGCAACATGCCTGTCCAGGTGCCGTGGTCGGGCTCATGGTCGGGCCGACCGGCGGGTGCGCATCGGCTCCCTGCTCGTGTTACGCAGCACGGTTGCGCAGCCGTCAACCTTTGAGTGTGCACGCGCTGCGCGACGGGCGAGGCTCGTGCGCAGTCGGCTCGGGGCGAGCGCCTGCGCAACCGGGAGTGCGGCTCCGGCTTGTCCGGCTGCGCAGTCTTGTGCCGCAGTACGCAGCCGCCTGCCTGGGCAGCCGCTGCCGCCGTCTGCTCAACGGCTCTGGGAGCGCATCACCGCGATCCGTTCGGCCCGCACGTCCGTCACCGGCTGGGGTCTCTCGCCCGGTCATGGACGAGCCGTGGTCGGGGCTGTGGTCGGGCCGACCATGATCCCGACCACGGACCTTGTGTCCCCATCGTGACCGTGGTCGGGGTCTTGTGGTCGGTGGTCGGGTCGGGGTCGGCGGGTTTTCTCAAGGTCAGCAACAGTCGTTCTGACCTGGGAGTTTGAACATGCCTCCTGGCAAGCAGGCCTCGGAGAGCGAGGCCAATGCTCCGATGGCTGCGGGCGTCGCGCTGGAAGCGATGCGGCGTCGCGTACGCCTTTCGCGTCTGGCGGCCTGGATCGCCGTCGCGGCCGGGCCGATCGCCCTGGGTGTCGCCATCACCTCCTCCCCGTCCGTCGTCGAGGCGGCCACCCCGCCCAAGCCCACAGCCGTGCGCACCGTGGCGGACACCGCCGACCCGGCTGGCTATGCGCAGCTGTTCGTCAGTGCGTGGCTCCGGAGCAGCGCGGATGACGCCACGAGTGCGCAGGCCCGTCTTGCGCAGTCGATGGCGCCGGACGTCGAACTGCCCGACCCGGCCGCTGGTGCGCAGTCGAAGCCGGAGTCCGTGATGGCGGTGCGCAGTGGGCAGCGTGAGGGTGGCACGTGGTCGGTGACAGTGGCTGCGCAGTACTCCGACGGCCGGGTGCGCAACTACGCCGTTCCGGTGGCCGCCGACCGCGCGGGCAGCTCGTTCACGGTGACCGGCGCGCCCGGTGTGGTGACCGGACTGGCACGGGCTGAGGCACCGAAGTCGCCGTACGGGGTGACCGTCACTGATGGGGATGTGACGTCCGCGGTCGGGGAGTTCCTTTCCGCGTACCTGACCGGTACGGGGGAGGTGAGCCGCTACCTCGCGCCCGGAGTGAAGTTGTCGGCCGTTACCCCGGCCCCGTACACGACGGTCACGGTGCAGCAGGTCCTCGCTGTCGAGGCGGCGGCCGCTGCCGAGCAGGTGCCGGCCGACGGCACCACGGTGCGCATCCTCACCCAGGTGGAAGCCCGGGACCAGGACGGGCAGTGGCCGCTGGGCTACGAGCTCGTCCTCAAGGCCCGCTCGGGCCGGTGGGAAGTTGCCGCGCTTCAGTCCGGCTCCGCCCAGGACGGGGGTGCCCGGTGAACACCGTGCAGAGCCTGATGCTCGCCGGGCAGCTCGACAACCTCGGCGACTCGTGGATCACCATGTTCAAGGACTGGGCGACCAAGGGTCTGCAGACCGGTCTGGTCTGCCTCGTCGTCGTGATCATGATCCAGAAGTTCAGCCTGAAGGCGGGAATCGGCGCGCTCCTGCTGATGATCATCGCGCTGGGTCTGTACAACTCCCGCAACGACCTGGCGGACATGTTCGAGGACGAGGTGAAGAACCCGGCCAAGGGCGCACCCGCCACCCCCGGCATCGTGCGCAGTTCCGATCCGGCTTCGCGCGAGCACTCCGCCGGTACGGGAGGGTGGCTGTGAGCGCGGCAGCCGCGGAGCGGGTGGGGCGTTTCTACACCGCCGCCCGCCGGCATCCCTGGGTGCTGGGAAAGGTGGCGGACTGGCGCATCCCGCTCGGCCCGTACACCCCTGCGCAGATCGCGGTCGCCGTCGGCGGCGGTTTCCTTCTGGTCAAGACGATCCCGTGGTGGTCGTGGATGGGTCCCGTCCCGATCGTGGCCTGGTTGCTGGCGATCTGGGCGGTACGCCGTCCGAAGATCCGGGGCCGCGCCCCGATGCAGGCGGCCCTGGGCTGGATGCTGCTGGGCTGGCAGCCGCGTGGGGGGCGGATCGGCGGCCGCGCCGCTCGCGACCGTGCTCCCCGCCCGCTGCTCGGCGGCTTCATCGTGGAGGACGCGTTCGCCCCCGCTTCAGCGGCCGCACCGCTGCGCGCACCGCGGCGGTCGGCCGACCGGACAGCGCGCCGGACTTGGGCCATGC
>NZ_JBSGZO010000595.1:0-4629 GCF_053611045.1 Streptomyces sp. NPDC054841
CGCGTACGGGGGTCAGATGCCGGCGCGGAGGTGTTCCTGCCGGGCCTGGACCAGGCCGCGCCATGCGGTGCGGACGTCGTCTTCGCTCGTGGTCCAGCGGGTGGTCGACGACTCGGGCAGGGGCAGGCCCGCCATGAAGTGGGCGATGTCGGTGAAGTAGGCGAAGTCGCCGGTGGCGGTGAGCGCGCGCAGCCGGTCGATGGTGGCGGCCAGGTTCTGGCCGTCGTTGCGGACGGCGTGGTGGAAGGCGCGGGCGAGCTCCACGAAGCGGTGGAGGAAGGGGAGCCCGGCGGCCTCGAGGTCGGTGTGCAGGCTCTGGGCGCGGTCGGTGACGCTGTCGGTTCCGGCGTCCTTGATCAGGGCGACGACCTGGGCGAGGAGGTGTTGGAGCGCTGGTCGAGGCTATCGAGGAGCTGGTGGGCGAGGGCGAGCTCGTCGTCGGCACGGCCGGGGTTGGCGAAGGAGACGGCGAGGGCGAGGCGGACCTGCGTCATGGCGCGTTCGCCGGCGGCACCGCGCTGCTCGGCTTCGGCGCGGCCGGCTTCGAAGGCGGCGACGGCCTGGGCGGTGTCGGCGTGGGACCAGTGGATGTCGCCGAGGACGCGGTGGTGGCGGCCTGTCCAGCCCAGGGTGGGGACGGCGGCCAGGGCAGCGGGAAAGTCGCCCGGCGAGGCGGGCCAGGTTGGCAAGTCCCCGCCTCGCCTTGGGGGCGAGGCGACCGTCGGCGTCAGCGACCTGTTGCATGCCAGCGCGGGCGGCGTGGTTCTGGCTGAGGTCCTTGTGGGCCTTGGCCCGGTAGTACAGGGCCATCTCGGTCAGCTCGGCGGGCAGCAGGCCGGTGTCCAGGACAGTGGTAAGAAGGTCGGCGGTGCGCTCGGTCCGTGCTCGGGTCAGGGCGGGGTGGTGTTGCGCGCGGCGTTGGCGTAGCGGGTGGCGAGGTACGCGAATGCGTTGCGGAGTTCGGGTGGGCCGATGACTTCGATGTCGGTGTCGAAGCGGCCGATGGTGGCGGCCAGGCCGGTCCATGACCAGGAGCCGAGGGTGAGTCGGCAGCGGTGGGGGCCGAGTTCTTCGACGATTCCGTCGTGGGCGAAGGGGGCGACGGCGGTGGCGGGGAGACTGAGGACGACTTCGCCTTGGCAGGGCCAGTCGGTGGTGGTGCCGTCGGAGCCGCGGAATCTGGTCATGATGAAGGCGGACACGTCGCCTCCGGGGAGTTCGCGAGGCGTGAAGCGAGGGCCGGCGGGTGTGCGCGGCTGTATGCGGTCGACACGGAAGGTCCGCCAGTCCTCCCGGTCGAGGTCCCAGGCCAGGAGGTACCAGCGGCCGCGCCGGGTGACCAGGTGGTGGGGCTGTACGCGGCGGCGCTGCCCGGCAGTGGCGGGGCCGTCCGCGAGGCCGTCTGCGGCGTAGTCGAAGCGGAGTTCCGCATGGGTGTGGATGGCGGTGCTCAGGTCCGTGAGGACGTGGGCGTCGGCCTGTGAGGCGTCCTCGCCTTCCGGTGGGTGGACGGCCGTGATGCGCATCGTGTCGATGCGGTGGCGTAGTCGGGGCGGCATGATCTGGCGGATCGTGGCGAGGGCCCGGGCCGCGTCCTCGGCCAGCGTGGTGCCGGTGGCGGCGGACTGAAGGGCGAGGGCCAGGGCGACGGCCTGGTCGTCGTCGAACAGCAATGGGGGCAGATGCGCACCGGCATCCAGGCGGTATCCGCCGGAGGGCCCTTTGAAGGCCATGATCGGGTAGCCGAGTTCCCGCAGGCGGTCCATGTCGCGGCGAACCGTGCGCGGGGTGATGCCGAGCCGCTCGGCGAGGTCCTCGCCGGACCAGTCACGGCGCGTCTGGAGCAGTGAGAGCAGCGCGAGCAGTCGCGAGGACGTCTTGTGCATGTCCATCATTCTGCCCGCAGTACAGGACACAACCTGTCCGCTACCTCCGCAATGGTGGGATCAGAGCCACCGAGGGGGCATTGCCCCAGGTCACAGTGGCCGCGCCGGGCCCGGTTCCGATCGCGGCGGCGCACATTCGACGAACCCAAGGCAACAAGGAGCAGGCATGTCCGTCACGACCACCACCCACCTGAACTTCCGGGGCGACGCGCGTCAGGCGCTGGACTTCTACCAGTCCGTCTTCGGCGGACGCACCGTCGCCGTCACCTACAAGGACGCCGGCAACGTGCAGAACGAGAACGAGGCGGACTGGGTGATGTGGGGCGAGGTGGCCGGGGACAACGGATTCCACGTCATGGCCTACGACGTCCCCTCCCAGCTGCCCTGGAACCGGGGCGAGAACCCCTTCTTCGTCTCCGTGCGCGGCACCGACGCCGACGAGATCAGCGCCCTGTGGCACAAGCTCACCGAGGGCTCGACAGTGATGCGCCCCTTGGAGCCCGCACAGTGGGCGCCGCTTTACGGCATGCTCACCGACCGTTTCGGAGTCACCTGGGTCCTGGACGTCACCGCTCCCTACAACGGCTGACCCGACCGGCTCGGCACACGACAAGCAGGGTCCGCCGCGGTAACGCGGCGGACCGGTGGGGTCAGAGGCGGAAGGAAACGAGTCACCGTGCGCATACATCAGCTGAGGCGGACCGGTATCGAGGTCGGCGCCCACGCCCTGGGCACCCTGGCGTTCGGCAAGATGGGCAACCCCGACCACGACGACTGTGGGCGCATGATTCACCGGGCGCTGCCATGACCGTCCTCGACACACGCGCCCTCAACCGCGCCACCCTCGCCCGCCAGTACCTGCTCGAGCGTGCGGACGCACCCGTCCGCGACGCTGTGGCGCACCTGTGCGGAATGCAGGCGCAAGAACCGCAGGAACCCTTCATCGGCCTGTGGTCCCGGCTGCACGCCTTCAAGCCGCAGGAACTGGACGACGCACTGATCGGACGGAAGGTCGTGCGCACGCACCTGATGCGCCGCACCGTCCACCTCGTCACCGCCGACGATGCGCTGGCCTGGCGAGCCCGCCACGACACCATGCTGCGCCAGCGGGTGATGGCCACCTACCGATGCGAACTCGCGGGCATCGACATGGACGAGGTCGCCGCGGCCGGCCAAGCGGTCATGGCCGACCGCAAGCCCCGCACCATGGCCGAACTCGTCCAGGCACTCGAAGACCGCTGGCCCTCGCCTCCACGCCGCGTCCTGGGCGAGCTCCTCGTCGCAGCCCTCATCCCGATGGCCCAACTCCCGCCCCGCGGCCTGTGGCGCACCACGGCCGGTGTCCGCAATCTGCCCCTGGCCACCTGGCTCGGGCGCGACATCGCCCCACTCTCCCTCGACGAGACCGACCCGACCGGGCAACAACTGGTACGGCGCTACCTCGCCGCCTACGGGCCCGCCGCCAGTGCCGACATCCGCTCCTGGAGCGGCCTCGCCGGATTGCCCGCCGCAGTCAAAGCCATCCGCGAAGAACTCGTCACCTTTCGCGACGAACGCGGCCGCGAGCTTCTCGACCTGCCCGACGCGCCGCGCCCACACCCAGACACCCCCGCACCCGTCCGGTTCCTACCGGCATTCGACAACGCGATCCTCGGCTACCACGACCGCAGCCGCATCATCGACGACGCCCACCTTGGCCTGTCCGTCGCCGGCCAACGCGCCGTCCTCGTCGACGGACGCGCCGCCGCCACCTGGACCGTGCGCAACGAACAGCTCGACATCACCCCACTCCGCCCTCTCTCCGCCCCAGAGCGAGAAGCCGTCCACATCGAGGCCCAAGCCCTGACCACCTTCCTGGACGAGGACATCGACCACGTACGCATCACCGCCAACAACGATTGAGCGATGCCGGGTCGATCCCATGTTCCGACCTGCTGATCGCTCGGGGGCCCGCGTTCCGCGACCGGCACGAGGAAGAGCGCCGTGTACCGCGAATCGCTGGAGGCCGTGATCGCAGCCAAGAACGAGGGACACGCACCCCCTCCCGAAATGCCGGAGCGCGAGGAGACCGCCGGCCAGGTCGTCGACCTTATGGCCGCGCTGAACGCATCGGTCGAGCAGGCCAAGGAGCGCCGCGGCGAGCCAGCCACCGTGCACGAGATGCCCAAGAAGCGGCCTCGATCAGGACGTCACCACGCCGGTCCCGCACGTACTGCTCGGCCTGGGCGAACCAGGCCCGGTAGTCAGGCCGGATCGCCGCCCCTGCGTTGCGGGGATCGTCGCGCAACAGCTCGAAGTAGTCCGGGTGCTGGGCTTTGAGGTCGTCACCGACCAGCCGGGTCGTTCCCGGCCGCATCGCGCGCCGGACCATCCGGGCGGCCAGCAGCTTGCCCGCCCCGGGCTGGCCCAGCACATACACCGCGCGCGGATTGTCCTGGCTGACGATGCCTGCGAGGTAGGACGGGACGATCAGCTCGTCGAAGATCCAGCGGTGTTCGCTGGGCGAGAGCCGGTGGTAGTCAACGCCCGGTGCGCCCCGGCGAGGCTGGGCGATCCGCCGGACAGGCTCGGCCAGCGCGGCGGCGCGTTCGGCGTTGCGACGCACGGCCAGGGCCCAGTCCTCGGGCAGACGCGGGTCGTAGGCGCGCCGGTCCGCTTCCGCGAGCTGACGGCGAAAAGTGCCGGTCTCGGCCGGCGTCCACTTGCGGACGCGTTCGGCCAGCAACGCCTCACGTGAGCCCGG
>NZ_JBSGZO010000596.1:0-4615 GCF_053611045.1 Streptomyces sp. NPDC054841
CGGATACAAGACGCCGCATGCCTCCCTCACCCCGAGCAAAACCATGCCTGACCAGCAGAAATCAACGGATCACGTTCGGTTGAGATACGGCTTCTGAACGCCGGGAACTCTCACGCCGACCAAGCAGGCGGAGACGCCGCGTTCTGGGGCGCGTGGCAGCAAGCAATGGTGCTCTCTCCGTCCCGCCAGCAGCATCACTGCACGGGATGGCCTGTGCGAATTGCGACAGGACAAGGAAGGCAGCGTCGCGTATCACCCCGGGGAGGCAGTCGAGGTAACTCCTGGGCCCTCTGGAAGGCACTTGTGTCCACTGGAGCGAACACCCGGTCCTGATCACAATCACGCCAGCGTCCAGGAGCTACTCAGTCCGCGGCCGAGGGCGATCTCGTCGGGTCTGCGGTGACCGAAGGCGGCGTCCAGGGCCGTGCGGCGCAGCAGGCGGCTGGCGTGGATGATGACCACCGGAAGCGATGTCCAACGGCACCGCGGGTACGGATCGCGGCCCGCGGCTGATCGAACACGTAATGCCTGGAATTGACCTCGCGAATGTGTCTGCCGGGGTTTCACGAGTGCTTCCAGTTCCTGTTCCCACACGCTCATCGGCACATCGTCGATCACGACGGTGCACTGTCCCGTGCGTGGTCACTACATGCGGCGCAGGCCCACGTTCGCGGGACGGCCCTTCCAAGACCGCCCGCACCCGCCGACGTCCCGCTACGCTCCCCGCCTTCAGCCCGTTGACCAGCATAGATACAGAAGCCCGGCTGGATTACCGGGCCCGGTCACTGGTTTTCTGACATGCTGTTGTCCCGTCCACCTTTCGGATCCAGGTAAGTCACCTGGCCCAGGAACCTGTTCCAAGTTCCTCCCGGCTGAATCCGGGATTCAAACAGAGCGCCTCGTGGCACACAAGGTGCGCTCAACGATCCACCGTCGTGGGATGACTTTGAATCCTTCATCTGCGGGGGCGCTTCGCGCGACGTGGACGTCGATGGCGAGGGTTGCGCCGTGGTCGAAGGCTTTGGTTCGGTAGCCGGAGCCCGTCCAGACGCCTCACGAGTTGCCCCCCAACCGGCTGATATGCGAACGAATGGAGTTCGTATCAGCCCCAGCTGGGGCTGATACGAACAGACCGCCAGCCGACATCCCCTGCTCCACTTCCGAACGAGATGAGCCGATGACCCACCCCTACGCCGATGCACCGAACGCCAGCCAGGCCGCCGCACTGTGGTGGGCGCACCAGATCAGGGAGAACTACGCGAACGCCGGTGAACCGATTCCCCCGGGCGCGCTCGAGCTCTTCGTGCGTACGGTCCAGGCCAGCGTCGATGACGCACTCAAGGTACCGCTGACCGGCGCGATCTGGCAGGACGCTGGCCGCGTGAGGTTGCTGTACGGACGGGCGGTCCTCGACGTCGACTACCACCCCACGACTCCGCTGCTGAAGGAAGCAATGGAGACCAGCAGCCTGCGCCTCGCCATGCTTCCCGTGCGTTCAGCCACCACTATCAGCCGCCGATCAGTGCAGGCGTGCCTCCGGGACGGCGGGCACACCGTCATCTGGGGCGTCCACGAGGAGCCGCGGGCTGGATGGGTGCTCGGTCACGGCCCGGGGCCGTCCGTCGAATGACCAGCTCGGTCGGCCTGGCCCCTCGGGTGCTGGATTTGGCGGGACTTCGGCTCCCGACGCAACAGCCGCGGAGCTGGCCTCCCTTGCCGCTCAGGCCAGAACCAACACACAAACCTGGGCACGCCACGCCCACGCGGCCGCGATGGGTATCACCTGGTGTCGAGCTCGCTGAGGACCGCCTCCGCCTGAACAGAGTCGATACCGCCAGCCAGCGCCGTCTCCACTACAAGGCACGTGCCTCGGCGCCCGGCAAAGCGCTGACCCTCCGCGGCAGCATCCGCCTTGAGGGCGTCCTGAAGACCTTCGGGGATGACGGCGTGTGGCCGCACGGCGCTGACCACGCGGCCCGGATCCCAGATCTCATGCGGTCCTACCTTGTTGGTGGGTTGGACGGGCCGTCGTAGGGTCCAGAGGCCCAGAGACTCCGGGTATGGCTTTCATGCGGTTGCCCTCGATGGTTCGCGACACCTGGCCGCCCGGAGTCTCACGGCGACTCGGCCACTGATTAGGAGCTGCGAGCACCTGCGGGCGCATCGCTGAGTAGGACCACGTCGGCGAGGTCGTCCGGGAGCACAGAACATCGAACGACCGGAGGAACTGGTGGCCCAGATCTGGGCGGGTACGGATATCGGCAAGACCCACCACCACTGTGTGGTCCTGGGAGCCGAGGGCGAGCGGCTGTTGTCGCGGCGCGTGCTGAACGACGAACCGGAACTGCTGGCCCTGCTCGCTGACGTGCTGGCCATCGACGAGGACGTGGTCTGGGCGGTCGACGTCGCCGACGGCATGGCCGCCCTGTGGATCAATGTGCTGCTCAACCATGGTCAGCACCTCGTCTACATACCGGGGCTGGCGGTCAACCGGGCCTCTGCCGGCTACCGGGGCATGGGCAAGACCGATGCCAAGGACGCGACCGTCATCGCGGACCAGGCCCGGATGCGCCGGGACCTGACGGTCCTGCGGCCGGACAGTGAGCACGCCGTCGAGTTGCAGGTCCTCACCGGCCGCCGGGCCGACCTGAACGCCGACCGGACCCGCCGGATCAACCGCCTGCGCAGTCAACTCACTGGCATTTTCCCCGCGTTGGAGCGCGTCCTGGACCTGGGCAACGTCGGTCCGCTGGTCCTGCTCACCGGCTACCAGACTCCGGCTGCCCTGCGCCGCACCGGTGTCAAGCGGCTGGAGACCTGGCTGCGCAACCGCAAGGTCCGCGGCGCCGAGGACCTGGCCGCCGCCGCTCTGGAGGCCGCCGCACGCCAGCACACCGCCGTCACCGGGGAGAGGGCCATCGCGCAGGTGATCCACACCCTGGCCAAGGAGGTGATGACCTTCAACGAGCAGATCGCGGAGATCGACAAGCTCATTGGGGCCCGGTTTCGCGAACACGACCTCGCCGAAGTGATCTCCAGCATGCCCGGCATCGGCCCTCTGCTGGGTGCCGAATTCCTCGCTGCCACGGCCGGCGACATGAGCCGCTTCGGCACGGCCGACCGCCTGGCCAGCCTCGCCGGTGTCGCCCCGGTGCCCCGGGACTCCGGCAACGTCAGCGGCAACCTGCACCGCCCCCGGCGCTACCACCGCGGCCTGCAACGCGTCTTCTACACCTCCGCGCTCATCAGCATCCGCAACTGCGACGCATCCCGGCGCTTCTACGAACGCAAGCGCGCCGAGGGCAAACGACACACCCAGGCCGTCCTTGCCCTGGCCCGCCGCCGAGTGAACGTCTTGTGGGCTCTGATCCGTGACGGACGGTGCTACCAAAGCAACCTCCCCGTCACAACTGCCGCTTGACAACATCATTAGGAGGTGTCGTTCCCATCCAGACCACCTGGACAACTACGCCTTCGGCATCCTCATCGAGCACTTGGGCGAAGTACGTGAAGAGGCTGGCATCCCATCCGACCCGTATCACGCGCTCATCGGGAGCGCCTTGGAGCGCAGCAAGCTCACGTGCGGACAATGAGCTGCCCCGAGTTTCGTAGCGGCCGGTTTGCGTGTCTTCAGGCGGCGTTCGAGGATGGCCAGGGAACGGTAGTACGCGGCTTCGAATTCCTCGGGTGGGACGTAGTCGAGGGCGGAGTGCAGGCGCTCGGTGTTGTACCAGCCGACCCACTGGACGACGGCGTGTTCGACCTGGTCAGCGTCTCGCCATGGGCCCTGGTGCTCGATCAGCTCGGCCTTGAAGGAGCCGTTGAGGGCCTCAGCCATGGCGTTGTCGTAGCTGTCGGCGACGGCGCTCGCGCCCGCTTCCAACAGCCGTTCGCCGTAGCGGATGGATACGTCTTGCGAACCGCGATCACTGTGATGAATCAGCCCCGAGCCCTTCTTGATGCCACGCCGCCACAGGGCCATCTCCAGGGCGTCCAGCGGGAGATCGGTGCGCATGTGGGTGGCGAGCTGCCATCCGACGATCATGCGCGAGTACACGTCCAGGACGAAGGCGACGTAGACCCAGCCTGACCAGGTGCGGATATAGGTGAGGTCGGCGACCCACAGCTGGTTCGGACGAGGGGCTTCGAAGTGGCGGTTGACCAGGTCCGGTGGCCTGGGTGCGGACGGCTCGGGGATGGTGGTGCGGCGCCGCTGTCCGCGGATGACGCCTTCCAGGCCGTCTTCGCGCATCAGCCGTTCGACGGTGCACCGGGCGGCGTGCACGCCTTCGCGTCGCAGCTGGCGGTGGACGCGCCGGGCTCCGTAGGTCTCCCCGGATGCGGCGTGGATGCGGCGGATGTGCTCGACGAGCCGTTCGTCACGCAGGTGCCGGGCGGATGCGGGCCGCCTGCGGCGGGCGTTGTATGCCGAGACCGACAGGTCCAGTTCCCGACACACCGGCTCGACCCCGAAGTCGTCGCGGAGGTGGTTGATCACCGCGTCGGCCTCGTGCGGGGCTGGTCGGTGAAAGTCGGCCCGGGGCGCGGTTCCGGCCTTTCGGCCAGCCCGTTTCCCCGGACCGCTTCCCGAACCCGGCGGGCACCTCTCAATGCA
>NZ_JBSGZO010000597.1:0-4609 GCF_053611045.1 Streptomyces sp. NPDC054841
TGTGCCGCGAGGGGCGCCGTTTCGCGTGCAGCGTCGTTGCGTTCAAGTCTCCGAAGGTCAGTAACGCCACCCATACCCAATAAGACCGGCCAGCGTCTTCGTGTCAGCAGGGTGCTGGCCCTCCGCGCCCTTGCCCGCTTCCTTCTCTGTGTGCTGTGCCGGTGAGACGGCGGCCGTCCCGGTGGTCGTGGATTGGGCGATGGCAAGGGCCGCGCCCCCGCCGAGGAGTGCGAGGGCGCCGCCGGCCAGCATGAGCCGCAAGCGCGATGAGCGCGGGTTCCGGCGCTGCTGCGAAGTGGCGGCGGAGGAAAGTTGCTGGCTATCAGTATTCATAGTGGAGTCCTGTTCTTGAGGCAGCGCCGGATACCCCTGGCGCGTGGAACCGTTCAACCTCAACAGAGCACCATCCGTGTGGACAACCGAGCTCTTCGCGGCCAGGCGTGATACTTCGGTCGCCACCCCCGAGCCGCTTCGGTTCCCTGTCGCAATCATTCGGTCCGTGCTTGATGTGAGGCTGAACCGTGGTGGATGGCGACGCCGCATTTCCGACGCCCCAGCGACTGCGGATCGGTGCGCCAAGCACCGGGCCTGTACCGCAATTGATCAATGATCAAGTGGTGCTCGACGGCACGCGACAGGTAGCAACCCTGGGAGGTGCGTCGGGTCCGCCGCAATGAGCAGCGGACCCGTCGTTTGTCATGCCCGGTCTGTCC
Source organism: Streptomyces sp. NPDC054841 (assembly GCF_053611045.1). Lineage (NCBI taxonomy): Bacteria > Bacillati > Actinomycetota > Actinomycetes > Kitasatosporales > Streptomycetaceae > Streptomyces > Streptomyces sp. NPDC054841. The sequence goes on from NZ_JBSGZO010000597.1 coordinate 714, forward strand.
TGTCCGGGCGTCTCACGGATATATCACAGACCGGGGTGTGAGAGGTCGGCCAGGGCCTTGTGAGGTGGACGTTTCGCGTTCCTTCCGGACCAGGTGGACTGCCCCGGACGGGATGTAGCACCTGTGCCATGTTGGATGTTCAGGAGAAGCGACAGCATTTGGGTGCCGGCCACAGCTGCGCCACTCGATCGGCGCATCCCAGGGGAACGGTTCCCTGAAGCACGTGCAGTGGTCATCGTCGAGTGGCCTACTGGATGCTCCAGCGGTGCGGGTGGCTGGGTTCCTCGGGGCAGGCGAAGATGTTGAGTTCGCCCCAGCGGCCCACGGTGACCTTGGTCGGCCTGGCGAACTGGTGCGTGGGCAAGTCCTGTTCTTCCAGCGGCTTCCAGCTGCCGCTGCCGCCGTCCCATTCCGAGCTGTCGATGGTCAGCAGCAGGTGCATTGGTGTCGCGCAGGTCAGGCAGTTCATGGGGGACGGGTCCGTGGTGTGCCAGGAGGCGAAACCGCCCACGCGCCAGCCTGGTGGGATGGACAGGTCGTACTGGTAGCCCACTGGCGCTGGGGCATCTTCGTCCGCCGACTGCTCGGCCTTCTCCTCCAGGGCCTCTTCCCAGGCATCGATCCGTGCGCACAGGTCCTCCGGGAGGAGGCCGGCGAAGGGGTAGGTGGCTACCTGCTCCGGATGCAGCACGCACGGCTCGGGCACGTACCCCTCGTAGCCGACGGCCTGCGGCTGTGGCGGTGAGGTCTGCACCTCGGTGACCTCCCACGACCGGCGCCAGCGCAGGTCGAGCAGCATGCCGTAGCCGCTCGGGCCGTGCGCGTCGTAGGGGCACCAGAACATCTGGAGCAGATCGCAGTCGTCCGGCCCGGTCGGCAGGTCGGGGATGTCCCTCCGGTACAGCTGCGCAAGACCGATCAGTGGCAGTGGATCGGTCGCAGCGGCCTCTTGAACGCGATGCTTCTGGTCCAGTTCCTCCAGCAGCTGCCGTTCCTCGTCTGTGGGGCCCGGGTTCGATTCACGAAGCCATGCAAGATTCAGGATCTGCCGCCGCCGGTGGATGTCCGCCGGCCGCAGGCCACGCGCATGGCTGTGCGGCTCGGTGCACACCGGCCAGGGTTCGGTCACCGGCCAAAGCAGCGGACCGCCCACGGAACTGGCCGCCACGTCTGGTCGGCCCGGGCGCGGATGGAGCCGGGTAGTGGTGCCCCGGTAGGTCGCCAGCTCCGGGAAGAGCGCCTCGACATCGAGCGGGCGCGGCGGTGTAGTCCTTGGCATGTACGTGACCTTAGACAGGCGCCAGACGCCATGATTCAGCGCCCCCGAAGGCAACCACCTCTACACCAGTGCCGTCGGAACCGTGAACATTTCGATTCGCACGCAGACGTTGGCTGCCTCCCGAACCGGTGCACAGCTGCTGTCCGTTCTCGCGAACAGGGCCAGACAGGTGGGCAGGCGGCCACGCCGCCGATGTAGAGAGTCTTGTACTGCTTCATGGGCAGCCCGGCCGTGACCGCGAAGGGCTGGCCGTGATCGTCGACCGTCAGGGTGGTGTTCTCGTCCTGGTCGAGGATCGCCGCCTGATCGTGAAGGAGCAGGACTGCTTCGTCGTCGGCGTCGTGATGGTGAAGGTCTCCTGCTCGTCCTTCTTGAGAGTGACAGCCCGCTTGGCGAAGTAGGCCGACTCCACGTTGCGATTCGGCCCATCCATGTTGAAGGAGAGCTCGCGGGTTCCGGCGTCCCCGGCGGTCGGCGAGTTAAGGAGCATCCCTGACAGCGGGGCGGTTCGGCAAGTGGCTTGGTGGTGGCCTCGGTGCCGTCTTGTCCTAACTGTCTGCTGGCCCGTCGCCGCCGAGGAAGGTCCCGGACGAGAATCGGAGCCCAGACTGTTGACGAACGGGAGATGGCCGTGAGGCACACACTGAACTTGTGGCGTCGAGAGCTCGGAGAGGTGCCTGAGTCGGTCTGGCGACATACCGAGCTCGATGTGCTGATCCTCGCGGACAACGGACTCACGGCCCTCCCGCCGGACATCGGGCAGCTCCACCGGCTGAAAACCCTGGACCTGGGTCACAACGCGCTGACGTCGGTGCCCGAAGAACTCGGCAAGCTGACCGAACTCAGCGACTGCCTCTACCTGCACGACAACCAGCTGTCGCGGATCCCCGACTCTCTGGGAAACCTGACCCGGTTGCGTTACCTCAACGTCGGTGAGAACTCCCTCACCACCCTGCCAGAGACCATCGGCGGGATGAGCGGTCTCATCGAGTTCAGGGCGCAGTACAACCGGCTCACCGCCCTGCCCGATGCCATCGGCCAGCTCCGCTGCCTGCGTGAGCTGTGGCTCCGAGGAAACGCGATCGAGCACTTGCCGTCGTCAGCAGCCAAGCTGCACGAACTGCGTCACCTGGACCTACGCGAGAACTCCCTGACCGAGGTGCCGGAGTTACTGGCCGGCCTCCCGCGACTGCGTCAGATCGACCTGCGGAGCAATCACCTCGGCCAGCTGCCCGACTGGCTCGCCCTGATGCCATCGCTGGAGAAGCTGGATCTGCGTTGGAACGAAGTCGATCCCTTCCTACCGCTCCTCAGCGAGCTGGAGCGGCTGGGGTGCGTCGTCTTGACCTGACAGAGACGACCTCCTCGCGCCACAGTGCCGCTATTTCTCGTGAACAAGCACGAGCGAGTTGATCACCAAACGCCGCTGAAACTCGTCGACAAACGCTGTCGCTGGAGATGAACGAAGCCAACCGTTGATAGGGCTCGTTGAAATTTTCGCGGATCCCCATCACCATCCACTGGCTCAACGGCCACGGCCCCGTACGCGAACGCTGGCGCACCCTCGTCACCGCCCGCCGCGCAGCCCTGGCCTGACAGAACCCGCTGTAGACGCAGAAGGCACAGCTCAGAGACCGGGCGGTGCCCATCGGGACAGCCACAGACGCAGCCGCGTGGGCGGATGGCTGCGCAGCGCGAGGAACGAGAAGAACAGTCTGGGCAACAGCGGGATCATCCGTTCGCCGTCCAGCTCCTGCCTCCAGCACGCGAGAGCTGTCTGCCGACCGCAGTGGCGGGCTGCAGCACGGTCGCACGCCAGCTCGCCCCACCACCTGTAGGCGACCCACGCGGCGCCCAGCCCGGCCAGAGCCACTGCAGCTTCCACCAGGGGGAGCAGGCCCGCGCACAGTGACGCGAGGAGCACACCGATGGTGCCCCCGATCAGACGACTGCGGCTGTCCTGGCGCCGCAGGTGGGCGAGTTCGTGTTCCAGGATGTACGGCATCGCGGCGTTGCGCTCGGGTTCGAGCCAGATGTGGCCGAGGGCCACGTGCCCGCGCTGGCCCGTCCGTACGGAGGCGGCTCGCGCCGGGTCTGGATTCGGCCGCCTTTCACCGCGAGCGTGATGCTGGCCATGCCGGTCTCCGTGGTGAACGCCGCCACCCGCTTCTCTACCCGAACCATCTGGGCGATCAGAAACGCGGACTCCTCGTCCCCGGTCCCGTTCGGCTCCGTCCCGAGGTGCGGATGCCTGTAGGCGTACCAAGTCATGTCCTGGTGCGCCGTCCCGAGCCACATGCCGTCGTTCAGGCACGAGATCCCGTACACGGCCCAGCCAACTCCGGCTACCACCGCGAGCACGATCACGACGGGCGGATCCAGGGTTTGCCGTTCATGGACGACAGCCATCCAGCATCGAGCATGAGGCCGGACAAGGTAGTCAACCCGATCGCGAAGAGCGGCACGATCCAGGCGGGCGGAAAGACACCGAGTTGGCGGCCTCCGAAGACGCTCGCGACGGTCAGGTGCATGAACACGTTGATGGGGACGAAGAACCACAGGACCCATCCGTCGTCCCCGATGCCGGTGGAGAGCCCGGTCAGCGGCAGGGCGGTGC